>NZ_JBFODV010000223.1:0-9630 GCF_040908495.1 Aeromonas sp. R1-1
CGTTGAAATACAGAACCCCCGATGCGGTACATAGGGGGTTCTGAGTAGAGAAATGCTAGTTGAAAATGTGTAAACCTATTTCAGGACTAGACAGGAGCAACCACGCACTCGCACTGGCTGCGATATTGCCCGCAGCCTTATTCGCGCCACTGGCCGCCACTCATCACCCGTTCGATAGCAAACGTCCGGTCGTGCACCAGCAGCAGATCCGCATCCTGCCCAACCCCGATACGCCCCTTGCTGCCAAGCCCCAGCGCCTGCGCCGGATTGCTTGTCACCACGGCCAACGCCCTCTCCAGCGAGACACCAAGCCGGATCGCGCGCACGCACTGCTGCCACAGGCTGGCAATCTGGCCGCAGCGCATCTCGATTAGCCGCCCTTCGCCATCAAAGCGCGGCAGGCTGGCGTTGGCATCCGAGCTGAAGGTGATGCGATCGGCAGGCACACCGGCGGCCAGCAGCTCGACGAGCGCATCGGCGGCAAGCCGCTCGCCATCCTCCAGCAGATCGGGAAAGCTTGAGGTGGTGAGGTCGACCCAACCTCCCGCCTTGCCCCACTCGATGGCCTCGGCAAAGAGCCAGGGGTTGCGGTTGCAGTGAGTGGGATAGAGTTGGCGCAGCGGAATGTCGGTCTCATCGCGCAGGGCCCTCAGGGGCGCCAATGCCCCCTTGCCATCCCCGACATGGAAGAAGCTGACCCCGCTCTTGCCCGCAAGCAGCCCTGTCACCCGCGCCTCGCTGGCAAGTCTGGCCAGCTCATCGTGGGTCGGCGCACTGGATCTGTGGTCACTGATGGCTACCTCCCCCACCCCCAATACCTCGGGGATCAGGATTATGTCCGACTCCACCGTGCCGGTCAGGGTCTTGACCGGCAGATGGTAGGAGCCGGTATACATAAAGGCGCTCACCCCGGCGGCGCGAAACTCGCGCACCTTGCCGAGCACCTGCGCGGGAGTGCGGGTCAGGCTGTCGGTGCCAAGCGCCGCCACCAGGGTAGTGACGCCGGCCTTGAGCGCCTCGCTCGCCGCCAGCTCAGGGGTGCGAAAGGCAAAGCCCCCCTCACCGCCGCCGCCGGTGATATGGGCCAGCGGATCCACCAACCCGGGCACCAGATAGCGGCCACGGCCATCGGCCCTGTGCAGCGGCCAGTTTGCGGGCACCGTCAACCCCTGGCCCATCCAGGCGATACGGCCATCAGCCACCAGCAGATCCTGCTGGCCAAGGTGGGTGGGGCTGAAGATCTCGGCTCCCTCGATCAGGGTCAACATGGCGATCCTCCTTGCACGATTGTCGCTTGTCCAATGAAAAGAGAGGGAGCAAGCTCCCTCCCCCCGTCAACCACCATATATATCGTACTTGAAGTACTTCTGGTTGATCTGCTGATAGGTACCATTGGCACGCAGGGCCTTGATCGCCTCGTCCAGCTTGCCCTTGAGCTCCTTATCACTCTTGCGCACGGCGATCCCCATCCCATCACCAAACCACTGGCGATCGGTCAGGGCAGGCCCCACATAGTCGAACTTGTCGCCCCCCTCTTTGCCAAGGAGCCCCTGCTCGATGGCAGAGGCATCGGCCAGCAGGGCCAGCACCCGACCCGCTTTCAGATCGAGATAGGCCTCATCGGCATTGCCGTAGCGGACTATGGTGACATTCGAGCCAAAATTGTCGGTCAGGTACTTGTCGTGGGTGGTGGCACGCTGCACCCCGATGCGCTTGCCCGCCATGCCTTCCGGGGTCAGCGTCAGCTCGGTCCCCTTGGCCGCCACAAAGCGATTGGGAATATGGGCATATTTCTCGGTGAAATCGACCTTCTGGCGCCGCTCGTCGGTGATCGACATGGCGGCAATGATGGCGTCGTATTTGCGCGACAGCAGGGCCGGGATCATGCCGTCCCAATCCTGCGCCACCAGCTCGCACTTGACCGCCATCTGCTGACACAGGGCGTTGGCGAGATCGATATCAAACCCCTTGATCTCGCCCGACGCATCGGTCCAGGAGAAGGGCGGGTAGGCCCCCTCCACCCCGAAGCGCACGGTTTTCCACTCCTTGGCCATGGCGGGGGTAGCCAGCAGGCTGGCAACAAACAGGGCTGAGAGGGTCAGTCTGATCTTCATCATGTGTACTCCATTACATAAAAAGCGCACAAGCGCGGACAAGGCACCGCAGGCGAATGCATGCGATGACCAAAAACGGCAAAATCTGGATGAGCGAGATCACGCCCGAGCGGGCGTCAGTGAACTGCTCCAGGGGTTCGATCTATTCGCCGAACCACTCGGAGAGATAGAAAGGCTTGAAGTAGAAGGCCAGAAAAAAGCCTCTGGCTTTGCGCATCATGGTGGTTTGTCGCGTCCTGTGACAAAGATGGCAATCACCTTAGCACGCCCGAATTTTGCCCGGCAAGAGGCAGCCGCCAGGCAGTAGCAAAATCCCGATCATGGTCAAGGCAGGCGGGATCCGTTAGGCTCGAAGCACCTTGCCATCCCATAACAGACACACAGCGACCGATGAATTTTCTGGCCCATCTCCATCTGGCTGCCCACACCGGAAGCTCCCTCACCGGCAATCTGCTCGGCGATTTCGTCAAAGGCACGCTGCCCACGGGGCTTGCCGCCCACTTCGATGAGGGGATCTGGCTGCACCGCAAAATTGACGCTTTCACCGACAGCCACCCCGAGCACAAGGCGGCCGTCGCCTGTTTCGAGGCCCCCTGGCGCCGCTTTGGCGCCATAGTGGTGGATATGATCTACGACCACTGGCTGAGCCTGCACTGGGGACTGTTCAGCACCGAGCCCCTGCCCCGCTTCCTGCAACGCAGTTATGAGCAGCTATTGGCGGATCACCCACGCCTGCCGGACGGACTGCCACTCCCCCTCAAACGGATGGCCGAGCAGAACTGGATCGCCTCCTACCGCCACAGGGAGGGGCTGGGGCAAGCGCTAAATGGCATAGGTCGCCGACTGCGCCGCCCGGTACAACTGGGAGAGGCGCTGCTGACCCTCGATGAGTCGCAGTGGCAAACATGCGAGGCGGGATTTCTGCGCTTCTATCCCGCGCTGATGGACTTTAGCCAGCAGCAACTGGCCCAATATCGGACAGCCCAAGGGGCACAGTGACCCCTCTGGATAGAGCTGCTTCCCCATAAAAAACGCCCCTTGCGGGGCGTTTGTCATCAGTTGGCTTCGTCTTTCTTTTTGCGAATGCTTAAGCCCAGCTCCCGACCACGCAGTCGGGCGTAATAGATGGTGCCGACAAAGGCGAGAGTGGTGAAGACCAGCTCCACCACCGCCAGCCACCGCTCCCCCTCATCCGTGGTGATCAGGGTGAGGGCGTGCAGGAAATAGGGCATCAACACGAAGTTGCCCCAGGCGTGGGTGTAGGGGTTGCCCTGCACGATTCCCTTGAGAGGGAAGAGCAGCGGCACCGTCCAGATCACCGGCAGCAGCCAGGGGTTGAGGTCCGGATGGGGCGACAGCCACAGATGCCAGAGGATGACCCAGCACAGCAGACCGAAGAAGCCGACCAGAGTCAGCCAACGTGCGAAGCGGGTGCTCACTTGAGGATCTCCAGCACCTGCTCCGGCGGGCGACCAATGCGGGCCTGACCATTCTTGATGACAATTGGGCGCTCGATCAGCTTGGGATGCTGGTGCATGGCGCGAATAAGGGCATCACCGCTGACATCGTCCAATCCCAGCTCCTTGTAGAGGTCCTCCTTGGTGCGCATCAGCTGGCGGGGATCGCTAAAACCGAGCAGAGAGAGCAGGTTGCGGATCTCATCTTCGCTCGGGGCCTGCTCCAGATAGAGCACCACATCAGGGGCGATCCCGTGCTGTTCCAGCAGGGCCAGGGTTTCGCGACTCTTGGAGCAGCGCGGATTGTGGTAGATTTGGGTCTCGCTCATGGTAACTCCCTGATTAATCGCAAGATGGGACTAGAAACGGCGCTATTGTAGGGGAAAGTGATGGTCAGGGTAAGCGGCAGTGGAAAGGAATTGAAACGAATTTGTTGGCTGATTGTGGCTGGCCTGCTGGGCGCCTGCACACCCGCCCCCGAATTTACCGATGCAACAGGGCAGTCGGTCAGCCTGCGCCACTTTGCCGGCAAGCCGATGCTGATCAACTACTTCGCCCCCTGGTGCGCCCCCTGCCTGCGGGAGATGCCGCGCCTCAACGGGCTGGCAGCGGAGGGCCAGATCACAGTGGTGGCCATCAACTACGACCCGACCACGCCAGCAGAGCTGAACAAGCTGGCTGCGCAGTATCACATCAAGGTGCCGCTCCTTATTGCCAATGAAGATGCCAGGCTCCCCTTCCCTCGCCCAAGCGGCCTGCCCACCAGCTATCTGCTCGATAGCGAGGGCAAGCTCAAGCAGACGCTGGTCGGCGAGCTCGACCAGCAGCAGATCGAGATGCTCAAGGCGACCGCCAGCAGCCTGAGTCACTAGCCCATCGCTGCTATCACCGTCCCCCACATCAACGCCACCGCCATAAACACAAGGGCGCACCATAGTGCGCCCTTGTTTGATATGTTTCGTTAGCCCTTGAGGCTGTCGAGATCCTTCTTGGCCCGCTCCAGCTCGGTGATGCGCGCCTCCAGACGAGCCAGGGTCATCCGGTCGCTGGTGGTACCGCGCGCCACGATCAGCTCGTCGATGGCAGCCTGATAATCCCCGCGCAGCGCGAGCATCTCGGCCCGCGCCATATGTAGCTCGGTCATTCTGCCCGCCTTGCGATAGGCATCGGCCAGCAGGTTCCAGGCCAGATTGTTCTCCTCATGCGCACGGGCATAGGGGTCGAGGATGGCGATGGACTTCTTGTAGTTGCCGCTCTCGAGGTAGGCGTTGCCGAGGTTGACCACCACCACTTCGTTATCCGGCATCCGGCTGCGGAACTTCTCGAGGCGCGCGATGGCCTGAGCACTGCGCCCCTTGGCCAGATCGATGTCGGTCTGGGCATCGACGATAAAGAGATCTTCCGGATGACGGGCCGCCAGCTCCTGCATCAGGGTATCCGCCTCGTCGGTGCGCTTGAGCTGGATCAGCGCCAGCGCCTTGCCATAGATGGCGGCATCCTTGAGCGGGTAATCCCCCTTCTGGATCCGGCTATCGAAGTAGCTCAGCAGCCCCTGCGGGGTATCGGTACCAAAACGCACCTGAATCCGCACCTTGGCCAGCCAGAAGTCGAGGCTGGGCGGCAAGTCACGGCGGCCATAGCTACCCGCCCGAGCGCGGGCCTCGCTGATCCGGGTCTCCGGCAGCGGGTGAGTGAGCAGCATTTCCGGCGGCTTGCTGGCGTAACGGTATTCGGCAGCCAGTTTCTGGAAGAAATTGGCCATCCCCATGGGGTCGAAACCGGCATCATAAAGCGTCTTCATGCCGATGCGATCCGCTTCATATTCGTTGTCGCGGGTGTAGTTGATGGCCGACTGCATGGAGAGACCCAGCGTAGTCTGCAGCGCTGCGATACCGGCGGTCGGGTTGATCACCGCCAGCGCGATGGAGCCCACCAGACCGGCCAGGGTCACCGCCGAGCTGCTCGCCTGCGCCTCCATATAACGGGCGATATGGCGCTGGGTCACGTGGGTGATTTCGTGGGCCAGTACCGAGGCCAGTTCGCTCTCGCTGTCGGCGTAGAGGAATAGACCAGTGTGCACCTTGACTCGCCCGCCGAGGAAGGCGGCCGCGTTGATGCTGGGATCATTGATGAGGAAGAAGGTAAACGGGAAACGCACCCCATCGGCGTTGGTCAGCAATCGCTGACCCAGATCATCAATGTACTGGCTCAGCACCGGATCATCGATGATCGGCAGACCCGCACGGGCAAAGCGCATAAAAGCGTTGCCGTAACGCACTTCCTGCTCGATGGGCAGGGCAGCAACCCCGGCCGTGCCGATGTCGGGAAGCTGATTGTTGGCCTCGGCATGAAACGTGGCGCCCATCAGGGAAGCCAGCAGGGGAAGCGATGCCATCAGGGGGGAAAAACGTGCCACGTTATCTCTATCTCCATCAGAAAGGGCCTCGGCAGAATACCCTTGCCCATCAAGGGCTACAAGCGTTGTTTCATGCTCTTATCACGGCCATAATAGCGGCCACCTGCCTGATGGAGCCCCCATGGAAATTCTCGACCTGACCCCCTGGCGTTGCCCCGAGCCACTGATCCGGCTCAAGCTCTGGTTAAGGGGGGCCAAAAGCGGTCAAACCGTCACCATCCGGCTGGCCGATGCGGGCTCCCGGCAGGATATTCCGGCCTATCTGCACCGTCAGGGCCACCATGTCGAGATGCAGCAAGAAGCGGACAAAACCCTCTCTTTGCAGTTGGTTGTCGGGGCGAAACAACCATCTTGAGCCCCAGTGATGTAAGGATGCAGTCATGTTAGAAGTATTGAAGCGCTGGTATCAGACCCGTTTTTCCGATCCCGATGCCGTTACCCTTTTCCTGTTGCTGGTGTTCTGCTTTGCCATCATCTGGCTGTTTGGCGATCTGCTGGCCCCCCTGCTGGTGGCGCTGGTAATGGCCTATCTGCTGGAGTGGCCGGTCGCCCGGCTGCAAAAAGCGGGGCTGTCGCGCACCCTGGCCACCAGCGTCATTCTGATCCTCTTTATTGCGGTAGCAGTCGCCTCCTTGCTGGGTCTTATCCCGACGCTGGTCAGTCAGGGGATCAATCTGGCCAAAGAGGCGCCGGCCATGCTGACCCACGCTCAGGATTATGTGCGCACCCTGCCTGACAAATACCCCGAGCTCATCGACGTCAGTCTGGTGGAGACCGTCATCGACAATATTCGCCAGCGCATCCTCAGTGGCGGCGAGCATCTGGTAAGCGCCTCCCTCAGTTCGCTGGTCAACGTGGTCGCCATCATGATCTACCTCATTCTGGTGCCGCTGATGGTCTTCTTTATGCTCAAAGACAAGCGGGTACTGATGGGCAGCCTGCGCCGCTTCCTGCCGCGCAACCGCACCCTGGTCAACCGGGTGTGGGTCGAGATGAACAACCAGATCATCAACTACATCCGCGGCAAGGTGATCGAGATCCTCATCGTCGGCATCGCCACCTATGTTCCCTTCGCCCTGATGGGACTGCGCTACTCGGTGCTGCTGGCGGTCGCGGTCGGCTTCTCTGTGCTGATCCCCTATATCGGCGCCGCCGTGGTGACCGTACCGGTAGCCATGGTCGCCCTGTTCCAGTGGGGGCTCACCCCCGAATTCGCCTGGCTGATGGTGGCCTATCTGGTCATTCAGGCCCTCGATGGCAACCTGCTGGTGCCGGTGCTTTTCTCGGAGGCAGTCAACCTCCACCCGGTGGCCATCATCATCGCCGTGCTGGTCTTCGGCGGCTTGTGGGGATTCTGGGGAGTCTTCTTCGCCATTCCCCTCGCCACCCTGGTCAAGGCGGTGATCAATGCCTGGCCAAAACGTGAAGAGATGCCCAGTGCCGCAAAATAACCTGCTTCCCCTGCAATCGTGACAACGGAGTGTCCATGACCTTTTTTCGTCAAATCAGAGCGGCAGGGCTGACGGCCCTGCTCCTCGCTGCCGCCATGCCAGCGCGTGCCGATATCGATCTTGGCGCCATGGATCTGCTCACCAGCGACAGCCCTACCAGCCCGGTGCCACAGGGCTTTGTCGCCGGTGCGGCGCTCATCGGGGGACAGGCCCGTTATGAAGCGCAGGACAACGCCCTCTACGCCATCCCCGGCTTTATCTACTTCGGCGACCAATTCATGTTTCTGGGGGATCGGGCCCGCTACTACTTCCACAAGGATGAGAAGATCGCCCTGTACGGCTATGGCCGGGTCCGTTTTGGCAATCTGGATCCCGAGGACTCGCCCGCTTTCAGTGGTATGGAGCAGCGAAAATGGCAGCTGGAAGGCGGGATCGGTGGCAACATCATCACCCCCTACGCCCTGCTGACCGTGCGGGCCAACAGCGATGTCACCGGCCGCAGCAAGGGGCAGGAGCTGCTGCTGTGGGCCGATTTCCCCATCCTGCGTGACAACCTGCTGATCATGCCGGGGATGGGGCTGATGCTGCGCAGCGACAAGATGGCCAACTACTACTTCGGCGGCATCTCCGAGAGCGAGGCAACCGCCCTGCGGCCCGCCTGGGATACCGGTACCACCCTATCCCCGATGGCGGCCCTCATCACCAGTTACCGCTTCAGCCCCAACTGGATTGGCATGTTTGCCATGAACTACGAATGGTATGATCGGGACATCAAAAACAGCCCCATCGTCCAGCACGATGGCGAGCTCTATGCGGGTTTTGCGCTGGGCTATATCTGGTAACAGTTATGAGTCTTGAACCGTGAGACACGACCAAACAAAAGGGAGCCCTCAGCTCCCTTTTTCACGACCATCATCAGGCTGGTAGTACAGCCTGCTCAAGCTGCCAATTCAGGCTTACAGCGCCGCCAGAAACTCGGTCAGCTGCTGATTGACGAAGGCCGGATTTTCCAGCGACGAGATGTGGCCAGCCATCGGGATCTCCCTGAACGGGCAACCCAGCACCTCGGCCATCAGATAGCCCTCCAGCACCGGACGGGCCTTGTCCTCGCAGCCGGTCATCACCAGCGCGGGAGTGGTGATCTCCTCCAGCCACTCGATACGATCTTCGCGGGTCACAAAGCTGCGGCCCACCGCCACCATGGCGGCAATCTTCTCGTTTGGCCAAGCGGCCAGACGCGCCTTGAAACCACTCATCAGCGCCTCATCAGGCTGGCTGGCAAAGAAGATAGGCGCCACCTGTTCGATGATGGGGGCAGGAATTGAACCAAGCTGCTCGATCGCAGCGAGCATGCCGAGGTAGCGCTCGCAGGTGATCTGCGGTTCCAGGCCGACAAAACTGTCCATCAGCACCAGACCCTTGAGGCGGTTTGGCACCATGCGCGCCAGCTCCACACCCCACATGCCGCCGATGGAGAGGCCCACCAGTACGAACTCCTCAATGCCGAGGGCATCGAGCAGCGCCAGGTGATCCCGCGCCAGAGTCGCCAGGGTGCAGCCACCTTCGGGGAGCAGGTCGGAATCACCGTGGCCCCACAGCTCGGGAACGATGCAGCGATAGCTGCCCTTGAGCGCCTCGATTTGCGGCGCCCACATGGCGCTGTCCCACAGATAGCTGTGGCCAAACAGCAGTACCGGCCCTTGCCCTTCATCCAGATAGGCCATCCGGCGGCCCGCTATCTCCATAAAATGCTTCATGTTATCTCCTGTTGCCAGCGATGGGCGGGCAGTGTATCACGTCCCCCTTGGCAGGTGACGCCTCCCTGGTGCAAGCTGGCAGTGACTCAAAGAAGTCACCCATGAAAGGATGCCAAAAGGAGAAGCCCATGGCGAAGGAGAAGAGCAAGAAGCGGCCACGTCTGGACAAGAAGTGCTACGAGCACCACCTTGCCCATCTGCAGGAGGAGCTGGTCAAGCTGCAGGAGTGGGTCAAGCAGGAGGGACTGAAGGTGGTGGTGCTGTTCGAAGGACGGGACGCCGCCGGTAAAGGGGGCGTCATCAAGGCGATTACCGAACCGCTCAACCCCCGGGTCTGCCGGGTCACGGCGCTGCCCGCCCCCTCCGATCGGGAGCGCTCCCAGTGGTACTTTCAGCGTTATGTGGCCCACCTGCCCGCCGCTGGCGAAATGGTGC
>NZ_JBFODV010000224.1:0-1157 GCF_040908495.1 Aeromonas sp. R1-1
ATGGGCCCGTGGGGTGGTGTGTTATACCCGTTGGGGATGAGGGTGAGCCCCACCCGCTCTCATCTGGGGCTCTGCCCCCCCTGATCCGGCTTCAGGGTGGAAAATGTGGAGCAGATGGAAGGGAAAACTTCTCCTATCCAGCCTTCTCTATCAGTGTTGTCCGCTGGCTTATCTAGTGGCCTGACTGTCTTGGTCTCTTACTTGGTTTTCCTCGGCGTCTCTGAGTCGAGCTTGTCTTGTTGGCTAGAGTGGGGACACTCCCTCCGGGCTGCTTGTTATAAATATGTTTGGCCTACAGAGCCCATATTTTCTGTCTAACCCTTGTCATCGTCTGGCAGTGCGGCGGGCCTCTGGTCGTTACCCCATGCTAGAGACGCTGTTTCATGCGCATTGGCCCCGCGCATCCCACGTAACTGCAGCCCTATGCCGTCAGAAAAAAGTAAGGCGGGATTGCTCCCGCCTGATCTTCTTACTGAGCCACATACAGCTCTACACCGCACTTTGTATCTCTTGGGTCTCCCAGCTCCTTCTGGCAGGTCTTGCCCTGGCCCTTCTCATCGAGCTCGAAAATCCGCTTGGCCTCGACTCGATAGATCCCGTACTGCGTCTTGAGCGGGTTAGTAAATGGCCCTTCAAAATCAATGCTGCATTCCGAGCCGCAACTCTCCACAACAGTATGCCCGTTGCTCTGGATCGTGATGAACTCGGCTGTACCACTACCCCCCGAGAAGTTGAATCGCCGTTTGCCTACAAATGGTAGATCAGCGCGAGCTTGGGCCTTCTCGTCCCCCTCTTTGGGTTGCTGGCTCTTTGCTGCCTCACACATCTTGTCCAGCAGGGCATCAATCATGACATCCGGCTGTGGCTGACCATTTATCTCCAAGGCTTCCACGCTGAACTCTTCACCTTGAACCCACATCTGGAGCAAGCCACGGACAGGTCTATCTCCATATGTGAACGTACCACTCACGTTGACCAGCTTGCGGCCATCAGCGGCTTTGCCTGCCGACCACTCGGGATCCTTAAAGACGCTATCGGCCTGCTGCTCTAAGGTCACGCCTAGACAGCTCTCCAGTTCTCCCCCTTTCACGGTCAGTTCGTCCCATTTACTGAGCAATCCGGCTTGAGCCGCTGGTGCCATCAGCAGTGAAACACTG
>NZ_JBFODV010000225.1:0-6058 GCF_040908495.1 Aeromonas sp. R1-1
TAACACGGTAGGGGTACCGTTTTGTTATCCGGTTTGAAGCCGTATGACCACTCCCTTTTGTGGGCAACTGTCAGGTGAATACCATCTCCATACACCCTCTACAACGCTTTTTACATCTTTTACAGTCAGGTGATGACCAAGGCACCCCTGCTGTTGGGGCTGGTGACCTGTATTGGCTACCTGTTGCTCAAGCAGGATGGCACTACGGTCGTCAAGGGCACCGTGAAGACCATCGTCGGTTTCATGCTGGTGCAGGTGGGCGCCAGTACGCTGGTGGCAGGCTTCAAGCCGGTGGTGGACAAAATTGCGGAATATCATCACCTCACCGGTTCAGTGATTGATCCCTACACCACCATGATGGCGACCATGGAAACCATGGGAGAGAACTACTCCTGGGTCGGCTATGCGGTATTGCTGGCCCTTGCCCTCAATATTCTGCTGGTGTTGCTGCGGCGCTATACCGGGATCCGCACCATCATGCTGACCGGCCACATCATGTTTCAGCAGGTGGGTCTGATCGCGGTCTTCTATATGGTGATGGGCGCCTCGATGTGGGAAACCATCCTCTATTCCGCCGTTATCATGGCGCTCTATTGGGGGATCTCCTCCAACATCATGTTCAAGCCGACTCAGGAAGTAACCGGTGGAGCGGGGTTCTCCATCGGTCACCAGCAACAGGTCGCCTCCTGGATTGCCACCAAGGTGGCGCCGAAACTGGGCAACAAGGAAGAGAGCGTCGATCACCTGAAGCTGCCAAAGTGGCTGCACATTTTCCACGACAGCATCACGGCGACCGCCATCGTGATGACCATCTTCTTCGGTATCATCCTGCTCTCGTTTGGCCTCGATAATCTGCAACAGATGGCGGGTCAGACTCACTGGTCCATCTACATTCTCGAGACCGGTCTCAAGTTTGCGGTCGCCATTCAGGTCATCGTGGTGGGGGGGCGGATGTTCGTTGCCGAACTCTCCGAGGCCTTCAAGGGGATCTCCGAACGGGTCATTCCCAACGCTGTCCTGGCAATCGATCGCGCCGCTATCTACGCCTACTCGCCGAATGCCATGGTCTTTGGCTTCATGTGGGGGGCTATCGGTCAGTTCCTTGCTGTGCTTGCCCTGCTGGCATTCCAGGCGCCCATCATGATTATCCCAGGCTTCATTCCCATGTTCTTCTCCAACGCCACCATAGGGGTGTTCGCCAACCACTTTGGCGGCTGGCGAGCGGTGATGAAGATCTGCTTCGTCATGGGGATCATCGAGGTGCTTGGCTCTGCCTGGGCTATCCACCTGTTCGCGGTCAATGGCACCAGCTTCAACGGCTGGATGGGGATGGCTGACTGGGCGCTGGTATTCCCGGTGATCATGCAGGGCCTCTCGCTGTCCTCCCTGTTCTTCGTGGTGTTACTGGCTGGCGCCGGGCTCTATATGTACTTCGCTTCCCGCACCCTGCGGATGGAAGAGGATATGGCTGTCCCGAGTGCTGCCGTGGCAGAAGACGCGCCCGATCTGCCAGCCTCGCCAGTCGAGAGTGCCAAAGGGGGACATGCAGTGCGGATCTTGGCGGTATGCGGCAACGGTCAGGGCTCATCCATGATGATGAAGATGAAGATCGGCAAGTTTCTCGAGCAGAGTGGTGTGCCTCATGTCATGGACTCCTGCGCCGTTGCTGATTACAAAACCAAGCTGCAGACCACCGACATCATCGTCTCTTCCAAGCATCTGGCCGGCGAGATGATCCCCGGTGAGGGCAAATTCGTGCTGGGCGTGCAGAACATGCTCAACCCCAATTCGTTTGGTGATGAACTGCTGGGCATCATCAAGAACAACTTTGCAAATTAAGCCGATGATCCTCGCTGCACTCGGCAGCGGGCAAGGAGAACAAGATGAAATTCAAACAATCGCTGATGGAAAACAACTCTGTATTGCTCAACGCGGCCGCCAGCGACTGGCGTAGCGCCATCAAGCTGGGTACTGACATGCTGATCCGCTCCGGCGTCGTGGAGCCGCGTTACCACGATGCGATCATCGGCAGCATTGAAAAGATGGGGCCCTATATCGTGATTGCCCCCCAGTTCGCGATGCCCCATGCAAGGCCGGAGGATGGAGTCAATCGCACGGCGTTTGCACTGGTCACCCTGACTACGCCGGTGAAATTTGAAGGGGAAGAGGAGCCGGTGGACGTGCTGGTAACGCTGGCGGGCAGTACCTCGGATGAACACATGGAGGGGCTGATGGAGGTGACTCAGGTGCTGGAGGATGAAAACAGCGAGAGCGGGATCAACCTCGAGAAGCTGCGAGCGTGCCAGAGCACGGCAGATGTATTCAACGTCATTGATCAGGCGCTGGCGCAAGTGGTCTGAGGCGCCCAACGCGGCCCCGCAAGGGGCCTAGGAGAACGAAATGTACAACTCATTGAAAGAGGCGGTATTGGAGGCCAACCTGCTGTTGCCCCGATACGGTCTGGTTACCCTGACCTGGGGCAATGTATCTCAGATTGATCGCAGCCTGGGCGTGGTGGCCATCAAGCCATCGGGGGTCTCTTACGACAATATGACCGTTGACGATATCGTGGTAGTTGATTTGGAAGGCCAGATCGTCGATGGGCATTTATCCCCGTCCAGTGATACCGCAACCCATCTGGTTTTATATAAAGCGTTTAAAAGTATTTCCGGTATTGTGCACACCCATTCCCGTCATGGCACTATTTGGGCGCAAGCAGGAATGGATATTCCCGCCTTGGGTACCACCCATGCCGATTATTTCTATGGCGATATTCCCTGCACCCGTCCGCTGACTGAAGATGAAATCCGCATTGATTATGAAAAAAATACCGGCAAGGTCATTGTCGAAGAATTTCAGCGACGGGATCTGGATCCGCAGGCCTTGCCAGGCGTGGTTATCACCGGTCATGCCCCCTTCTGCTGGGGCAAGAGTGCGGTGGATGCGGTGCACAATGCGCTGGTGCTGGAGGAGGTCCGACCATGGCGCTGGCAACCAGAGCGCTGAACCCGGCCATCCATATTACGCAGGAGTTGTCTGATAAACACTACTTCAGAAAGCATGGTGAGAATGCCTATTACGGCCAGCGTTAATTAGTTGGCCAATTATTTAAATTACCCATCTATTTATATTAGTGACATCAGGTTACGGCCCTTTATCGACTTTAAATCAATGGGCCAATCAATTAAGCCAAGGTTTTAAATTGAGGAAATATAGTATGACCAAACCAATGTTACAGATTGCTCTGGATTCTACCGATCTTGCTACCGCCGTGGATATTGCCGATCGCGTTGTCGGTTATGTTGAGGTGATCGAGGTCGGCACTATTCTGGCCTTTGCGGAAGGCATGTCTGCGGTACGCACCATGCGCGAGCGTCATCCTGATCACATTATCGTGTGTGATATGAAGACCACAGATGGTGGTGCCATTCTGGCTCGCATGGCCTTCTCGGCCGGAGCTGACTGGATCACGGTATCGGCCGCCGCACATGTCGCTACCATTGCTGCATGCAAGAAAGTCGCGGACGAGTTTGGTGGGGAGATCCAGATCGAGATCTATGGCAACTGGACGCTGGATGATGCCAAACAGTGGGCCGATATGGGGATCACCCAGGCTATCTATCACCGTTCGCGGGATGCCGAGCTGGCCGGGGTCAGCTGGACGCAGGCCGATTTGAGCAAGATGCGCGCGCTCTCCGAGCTGGGGCTGGAGCTGTCGATCACCGGCGGTATCGTGCCGGAAGATATCCATCTGTTTGAAGGGATTAGGGCCAAGACCTTTATCGCCGGACGGGCACTGGCATCGGAAAGCGGTCAGGCAACCGCAGAAGCGTTGCGCCGAGAGATAAGCAAATATTGGTAACAGGAGCAGGTTATTAGCGGATAAAGGCCCCGGAAATACTCCGGGGCCTTGTCGCAGCAGGGGTTAGATTCGCCCCTGATAGCGCAGGGGGAAGCGGCCCTGACTGTCGGGTTGGCCGAGGAAGGGGAGCCCTTGCTGCATCTGCTCTGGCAGCTCGGGGCCCGGCTTCAGGGTGCCTTGGAACATGTACTGGCCATTGGGTTGCAGCTCGAGGCGCCCGCTGGTCTGTACCGCATCGGAGCCCTGCTTGAGCTCGGCAACCAGTCTGGAGTCGAGGCAGGTGAGTTTCACCTCGGGGTCGGCCAGATCCAGCTTGCCCGCCGGGGTATCGGCACTGGCGTTGTACCAGTCGAGGTTACCGTAGAGGTTGTCACACCAGGGGTTGCCCTGGGTAAATTGCTCCACTTTGAGCTGCAGCTGGCCGCTGACGGTGATCGGGATCGGCAGGGGCATCGGCACCCGGCTCATCAACCAGGGGGCGGGGGCGTTGAAGGTTAGATCCCGGCCGAAGGCTGCGCCATTCCAGCCGACAACGCCCTGACCATTGAGGCCGTTGCGATCGCCAAAGCGTATGGCCACTTCGGGGGCGAAGCGCAGCAGCGACCAGCCGTTGAGATCCCAGCGCAGCTGGTTCACCGATTCGCTGGCATATTGCAGCCGGGCGATCTGGCCACTCCAGAGGGTGCCGCTCACCCCTTCCAGTTTCAGCAGGTTGGCAACGTTGGCAGGCAGCGGCAGATGGCGCGCCACCAGTGCCGCGGGCAGGGTGGCCAGCAGGAAGAGCAGATAGGCTGCCAGAAACAGGCTGGCAATCAGGATGCGTTTTTTCATTGTGGACGACTCAACTGCAAACGTCTGACCTTGACCAGACCCGGGGCCAGATCCTCGCGGGCGATCTCGATGATTTGAACCTGAATACCGTGCTGCTCCACCAGCGTGGAGAGCCAGAGCAGCAAGTCATCGAACTGGACCGTGTCGATCCACACTTGCAGCTCCTGCGCCTGGGGTTGCAGCCGGGCAATCTTGATCTTGTGGTTGAAGGCGGTGCGGTCGACCACCCCTTCCAGGGTGCCGCTGGTATCGATCTGGCGACCAGAGCCCCCCTGCATGGCCAGTACCTCTTCCCCCTTCTCCTTGAGCCAGGCGAGGGTCTGCTGCTGGTTCTGCACCTGCCGCTCCCGCTCTGCGATGCGGTTGGCGATGGGCTGCCAGATGCTCCAGTAGAAGAGACCGACCAGCAGCAGAACGCCGCCTGCGGCCACCAGCCGCTGTTCCCGTGCGGTGATGCCGTGCCACCAGCTCTGCAATTTTTCCATCATGATGATTTACCCTTGAGCACCAGTGCGCCCTCTACCTTGCCCTCGGTGCTGCGCACCTCGCCTTGCTGTACCTCGAATTGCTTGCCAGCCAGCTCACGGAACCGCTCGATCTCGGCGAAGCCGGGAGCGGTCACCTGCAGCCGCAGCTCGCGGCGACTGGCATCAAAGCGCATCACCTGTGGTTTCAGGCCGGGGACTTCGGCAAAGGTGGGGGCCAGCTCGGTGAGCATCAGCAGCACGCCGTTTTGCGGGGCCTGTCCCATCTGTTGCAGATGCTGGTTCATCTGGCTGCGCACGTTCACGATGCGGCTCTCACCCGGGAAGATGCGGGTATAGACGGCGCGGATCTCCGCTTTCAGCGCCTTGTCCTGCTCGGTGAGCTGATAGAGCTGCACCCCGCGCTGGCCGAGGGCCACCAGCAGCAACAGACCGGCGGTGATGACTACCTTGCGCCACTGCAACCAGTAGCGGGCATATTCGGTCTGCGGCCGGTAGGGGCCGGTCAGCAGGTTGGCGCGGCAGGTGAGGGCCCCCTTGGCCAGCAGCAGCATGGGCAGCTCGGGCTCCGCCACCTGCCAGTTGGCGGCGGCAATGGCGGGCACCGGTGTGTGGCTGTGGATGGTGACCGGCTCCGCTTCAGTCGCCAGCAAGATGGCCAGCAGCGGTTCGTCGGCGACGATCCCCTGACAGGGGCCCTGGCGTACCAGCCACTCATTGCCGAGTTGCAGCGCAGACCAGCCATCAGCGGCCTGTGGCAGCGCCAGCACATCGGGCAGCAGTTGCAGGCTCTTGAGGCCAGCGGCATCGAGCCAGCCGAGCCACTCGGCCATCTTCTGCCGATCCACCGCCATCAGATCCACCTGCTGGCCCTCATGGG
>NZ_JBFODV010000226.1:0-26036 GCF_040908495.1 Aeromonas sp. R1-1
TGATGAGCTCGTTCAGGCTATCCGGTAATGGGGCTGATGAGCGTTGAGCGAAGGTCGTGGGGATGGGTGAGATAAAAAAGCCGCAGCGGATGAACGCTGCGGCTTTTTGCTGGCTTGCAGTGAGGGATTACTGGCGCCAGAAGGAGGGGAAGAAGAGCACGGCGACCGTCAGGATCTCCAGTCGTCCCAGCAGCATGCCGAATGACAGCAGCCATTTGGCCGATTCCGGCAGGCTGGCAAAGTTGGTGCTGGGGCCGACCACCGGGCCCATGCCCGGGCCAACGTTGGCAACGGCGGTGATGGAGCTGGATATGGCTGTCAGGGGGTCAAGCCCGATGGCGCCCAGCAGTGCGGCTATCACCAGAATGATGGCGAAGTAGGCCAGTACGAAGGAGATCATCGAGCGGATGATGGCGTCATTGACCGTCCGGCCGTTGTACTTCTGGGGGAATACGGCAGAGGGGTGCATCAGCTGGCGTATCTGCTTTCTGAACAGGGCGAATGCCACCTGTACCCGGAAGATCTTGAGGCCGCCCGCAGTGGAGCCTGAGCAGGCCCCCAGCGCCAGCAGCACGATGAAGACGATGCTGGCGAGCGGCCCCCAGGTGCCAAAGTCACCAAGGCCGTAGCCGGTGGTGGTGAGCACCGAGACGATGTTGAAGCAGCTGATGCGCAGGGCATCCCAGAAGCCGAACAGATCTCTCTCCCACAGATAGAAGGTCATGATGACTGTGACCCACACCACCAGCCAGAAGAAGCCGCGCACCTGGGCATCCTTGAGCAGGCTGTAGTCCCTGTGGTTCAGGCTCTGCACATAGAGTAGAAAGGGCAGGCCGCCGAGGAACATGAACAGGGTGCCAATCCAGTGTGCCGAGTTGGAGAAGTGGGACATGGATTGATCGGAGGTGGAGTAGCCGCCGGTACTGAGGGTGGTCATGGCGTGGTTGATCGCCTCGAACATATTCATGCCGCTGGCCCAGTAGGCCATGAAGCAGAGCATGGAGAGCACCAGATAGACCACAACGATGTTGTTGGCGACCGTCTTGGCACGCGGGGCGCTTTTGTCTGACCAGTCCGAGCTCTCGGTCTGGAACAGCTTCATGCCGCCGACGTTGAGATAGGGCAGTACGGCAACCGCCATCACGATAAAGCCGACCCCCCCCAGCCACTGTAGGATGGATCGCCACAACAGGATGCTGTGGGCCATGTTGTCGAGGCCGGAGAGCACGGTGGAGCCCGTGGTGGTCACCCCCGACATGGTCTCGAAGTAGGCGTCGGTAAAGTTGATGTGGGTGATGAAGACAAAGGGCAGCGCCCCGAAGATACAGGCAACCACCCAAACCGAGGTGGTGAGCAGGAACATCTCCCGCACCCCCAGATGAAACTCCGCCTTGCGGCCGTAATGGAGGCAGAGCAGGGCGGCGCCGTGGGTGATCAGCACGGACTTGAGAAACTCGACAAATCCCTCTGACCCGGTGAGCAGTGCCAGCAAGGTGGGCAGCCACATGAAGAGCGCCAGCTTGGAGAGCACCAGCCCGAGGGTGAAGATAATGGGACGCAGTTTGATCATGTTCGATAACCTGGTCGTTGATTAACAAAAGACCCGGACCATCCCCTTGGAGGAGCTGAGCCGGGTCTGGTTTGACAGCCTGTGCGCATGAAGACGTTACAGGAAGAAGGGGCTTGGCTGGAACAGCCGCTCCACTTCCGGGATGTACTTCTTGTCCACCAGGAACATGACCACGTGGTCATCCTGCTGGATCTTGGTACGATCGTGGGCGATCAGCACCTCATCCCCGCGCACTACGGCACCGATAGTGGTACCCGGCGGCAGCTTGAGCTCGCCCACCGTCTTGCCGACCACCTTGGAGGTGTTCTCGTCACCGTGGGCAATCGCTTCGATCGCCTCGGCAGCGCCGCGGCGCAGGCTGTAGACGTTGGCGATATCGGCCCGGCGCACATGGGTCAGCAGGGCCGAGATGGTGGCCTGTTGGGGCGAGATGGCGATATCGATGGAGCCACCCTGCACCAGATCGACGTAGGCGCCGCGCTGGATCAGCACCATGGTCTTCTTGGCGCCCATCTTCTTGGCGAGCAGCGCCGACATGATGTTGGCCTCATCCTCGTTAGTCACGGCGATGAAGACGTCAATTTGATCGATATGCTCCTCGGCCAGCAGCTCCTGATCCGCCGCATCGCCGCAGAAGACGATGGTGTTCTCCAGCAGTTCGGAGAGCTGCTCCGCCCGCTTCTGGTTGCGCTCGATAAGCTTGACGCTGTAGCGCTTCTCCAGCTGACGGGCGAGGCCTGCGCCGATGTTGCCACCACCGACGATCATGATGCGGCGGTAGGGGCTCTCGAGGCGCTGCAGCTCAGACATCACGGCACGGATATGGCCCGCGGCGGCGACGAAGAAGACCTCGTCATCCGCTTCGATGATGGTGGTGCCTTGCGGACGGATCGGGCGGCCCTGACGGAAGATGGCCGCTACCCGGGTCTCGATGTTGGGCATGTGCTCGCGTAGGGTGGAGAGGGCATTACCCACCAGCGGGCCACCGTAGTAGGCCTTGACCGCCACCAGACCAACGCGGCCACCTGCAAAATCAACCACTTGCAGGGCGCCCGGGTATTCGATCAGGCGACGCACATAGTCGGTCACCAGCTGCTCCGGCGCGATCAGGTGATCAACCGGTACCGATTCCGGCAGGAACAGGCGATCCCGCTCGGTCAGATAGGCTGGCGAGCGGATCCGTGCCACCTTGTTCGGGGTGTTGAACAGGGAGTAGGCCACCTGACAGGCGATCATGTTGGTCTCGTCACTGTTGGTGACGGCGACCAGCATGTCGGCATCCTGAGCCCCCGCTTCGCGCAGCACCTTGGGGTGAGCGCCGTGCCCGTTGACCACCCGCAGGTCAAACTTGTCCTGCAGTTCGCGCAGGCGCTCACTGTCGGTATCGACGATGGTGATGTCGTTGTTCTCCCCGGCCAGGTTCTCGGCCAGGGTGCCGCCGACTTGGCCGGCTCCCAAAATGATGATCTTCATAGGGAACGTCTACTCACGTTGATGCTGTAAAGGGGAGCGCCAGAACGGAGCTGGCAGCTCTCCCGAATGAGGTTTGTCATGCCAGGTTCAGAGCTTGACCAGTTTGGCGTAGTAGAAGCCATCCATCTCGGCTTCACCCGGCAGGAACTGGCGACCCGGGCAGTCCGGGGTATCCTGTTCGTGCAACGGTACCAATTTGGCATCTTTGGTCGCGGCAAGGAAGGCGCGGATCTGGTCGCGGTTCTCTTCCGGCAGGACGGAGCAGGTAGCGTAGAGCAGGGTGCCGCCGCTTTTCAGCTTGCCCCAGAGGGCATTGAGAATGCGGCGTTGCAACTCGGCCAGCTCGCGAATGTCCTGATCACGGCGTAGCCACTTGATGTCGGGATGGCGGCGGATCACGCCGGTGGCAGAGCAGGGGGCATCCAGCAGAATGCGGTCGAACTGGCCCTCCGGCCACCACTGTTCCGGTGCCGCGGCATCGCCGTGGATCACTTTGGCGGTCAGGCCGATGCGATCCAGGTTCTCCTGCACCCGCTTGAGGCGGTTTTCATCGGCATCGACGGCAACCACGCCAGCCAGTTTGGGTTGCCGCTCCAGCAGGTGGGCAGTCTTGCCACCGGGGGCCGCGCAGGCATCCAGCACCCACTCGCCCGGTTGCGGGTCGAGCAGTGCCGCAGCCTGTTGTGCTGCTCCATCCTGTACCGAGCAGTCACCCACTTCAAAGCCGGGCAGTTTGGTCACATCGCAAGGACGCTCCAGCAGGATGCAATCCTCGCCCTCTTCACCGGCCACTGCATTGATGCCAGCTTCGGCCATGCGAGCCAGCATGGCATCGCGGCTCTGGCGCTGGCTGTTGTTGCGGATCCACATGGGGGGGCGCTGGTTGTTCGCCTCCATGATGAATTCCCACTCATCGTGATAGGCCTGACGCAGGCGCTTGGTGAGCCACTCCGGATGACCGAGGCGAATGCTGGGAACGCGGTCGATGCGCAGCAGAATGACTTCGGCGCTGCGCTGGAAGTTGCGCAGTACGCCGTTGATGAGGCCACGCAGTGAGGTGCCTTTGAGCAGTTTGACGGCGTTGACGGTCTCGGCCACCGCGGCGTGAGCCGGAATGCGGGTGTAGATGAGCTGATAGAGACCGACCAGAATGAGGTAGTGGAAAATGCGGCTCTTGTTCTTGAGCGGCTTGTCCATCATCTCGTTGACTGCCGCATCGAGGCGGGGCAGCCAGCGCAGGGTCCCGTAGCAGAGTTCTTGCAGGAGAGCGCGATCGCGAGGCGCGACCTTCTCCTGGGCAGCAGGCAGAACAGCGGAGAGGGATTGACCCTGATCCAGCACCTGTTGAATAACGAGAGCGGCCTGTGCACGTGTTTTCATAGAGTTACCTTAGATGCGCAAGTCGGGGCCTGGGCCCCGCTTGTGTCAATTCAATCCAGTTCAATTCAATTGCGTGCCGGGTTCAAACCAGTCGCGGCGAGAGTTGAGCAGATCCGAAACGGACATCGCCTTCTTGCCGGGCGGTTGCAGGGTCAGCAGGCGCAGTACCCCTTTGCCGGTCGCGATATCGATCCCCTGCTTGTCGGCCTTGAGCAGGGTGCCGGCGGGTTGGCCGTGGTCGATGTCGATGACGGCGGCTTGCCATACCTTGACGGTCTGGTCAGCTACTTCAAACCAGCTGATGGGCCAGGGGTTGAACGAGCGAATACAGCGTTCGATGGCAACAGCTTCCATCGACCAGTCTATGCGGGCCTCTTCCTTGGAGAGCTTTTCGGCGTAGTTGGCCAGCGCATCATCTTGTGCCTCGGCAGCGGTTTCACCGGCAGCCATGGCACCGATGGTGTCGACCAGCGCCTGCGGACCCAGCTCTGCCAGCTTGTCATAGAGGCTGGCGGAGGTCTCGTCGGCGGCGATGGGGCAGCTTACCTTGCGGATCATGGCGCCGGTATCCAGCCCCACATCCATCTGCATGATGGTGACACCTGTTTCGGCATCGCCCGCCCAGATGGAGCGCTGGATCGGTGCCGCGCCACGCCAGCGGGGCAGCAGGGAGCCATGGACGTTGATGCAGCCCAGACGCGGGGTATCGAGTACCGCCTTGGGCAGGATCAAGCCATAGGCCACCACGACCATCAGGTCTGCGCCAAGGGCGGCCAGTTCGGCTTGCGCCTCTTCCTTGCGCAGGGTAGCGGGCTGGTAAACCGGCAGGTTGTGGGCCAGTGCCAGCTCTTTGACCGGGCTGGCGGTGAGCTTCTGACCACGGCCAGCAGGCTTGTCAGGCTGGGTATAAACGGCAACGACCTCGTGGTCGGAAGACAACAACGCCGCCAGGTGACGGGCGGCGAAGTCGGGAGTACCGGCAAAAATCAGTTTCAGCTTATTCAATGGGGCAGATCCTCAGAGGACTTTGCGATCTTCACGGGCCATCTTTTCCAGCTTCTGGCGAATGCGCTGGCGCTTGAGCGGGGACAAGTAATCCACAAACAGCTTGCCGACCAGATGATCCATCTCATGCTGGATGCAGATGGCGAGCAGATCGTCGGCTTCCAGCTCGAACGGCTTGCCGTTGCGATCCAGGGCGCGGATTTTGATCTGTTCGGCGCGAGGCACCAGAGCACGGCTGCCGGGCACGGAGAGGCAACCCTCTTCAATGCCGGTGCTGCCGCACTGCTCGATGACCTCCGGATTGATCAATACCAGAGGATCTTCACGGTTTTCAGAGACATCGATCACTATGATGCGCTGGTGAATGTCGACCTGAGTCGCGGCCAGGCCAATGCCTTCCTCCGCGTACATGGTTTCGAACATATCATCTACAATCTGTTGTAACTCGGGTGTAAAGGTCTCGACAGGGGCTGCAACGGTGCGCAGGCGCTCATCGGGAAAACGCAATACATCTAGAATGGCCATAGTTTTTTCTTTAGTTTCGTATAAATGCAGTCAATATTGGCGTAATTCTAGTCATTTACGCCGACAAAAAACAGCAACACTTTGCGTACAGAAGTAACAGGGAGTGTTATGTATCTGAAGCAAACCATCCTCGCCTGCCTGCTGGTGACCGTGAGTCAGGCAGCATTGGCCGATCAGCTGAGGCTGAAAGCGGGTTACCCCGAAAGCTATGTAGTGCAAAAAGGCGACACCCTGTGGGATATCTCCGGCAAGTATCTTTCCGAACCCTGGCTCTGGCCCCGTCTCTGGAACATCAATCCGCAGATAGCCAATCCTCACTGGATCTACCCCGGTGATGTACTGCATCTGAGCTGGGTCAATGGTGAACCCCGGCTCGGCAAGGCGATGCAGGGTGGCAAGCAAGTCATCCGTCTCGGCCCGAAAACCCGTTACGAGAACAAAGCCAACCCCATTCCGACCCTGCCTATCAGCGAGATCGGCCCTTTCCTGCAAACCGACCATATTCTGGCTGACAGCCAGCAGCAGAAAACCTTGCCCTATCTGCTGGGGTCGGATCAGAAACATATCGGCATGCTGGAGGGGGACACCCTCTATGTGCAGGGCTCCCTGACACCGGGGCAGGTCTATGGCATTTATCACCCCGGAGTGGTCTACAAGGATCGCGAAACCGGTGAACTGCTGGGCCAGGAGGCGATCTTTGCCGGTGTGGTGCGGGCCGTGGCGCGTCTTGATGGCGATCGGACCGAAGTGACTCTGACTCATAACCAACGCGAAGTGCTGCAGGGCGACAAGGTGATGCCGCTGCCCGCTCAAGAGAACATGCCCGCCGTCTTCACACCGAAAGCGGCACCTGCCATCACGCCGGGCTATATCATCGATTTGCCGAACAAGACCCGGGGCGGTGGCAAGTTTGATGTGGTGCTGATCAACCGGGGTGGCCGCGATCAACTGGTCGCCGGGGATGTGTTGGATGTCAGACGGCCCGGTGCTGCTCTGGTCACCAAGAATGGCGATGTGCAGTACAAGGAGCTCTCGTCGGTTTTTAACCGGGTGTTTTACAGCAGCAACAAGAAGGCACCACTGCCCTCTGAAGCGATTGCCCGTGTCATGTTGTTCAAGGTGTATGACAAGCTGAGTTACGGTCTCATCATGCAGAGTAACGACATGGTGAGTGCGGGCTATCAGGTCACTCACTTCTGACGTGAATTACCCCGACGCGCGTCTGGCGCTCTGGCTAACTCTCGATGCGGTCACCGGTATCGGTCCGGTGACCGCTGCACGTCTGTTGGAACGGGCTGGGGGAAGTATTGAGGCCCTGTTTCAGAGCGATGAAGCGCAACTGCATGGTATGGGGTTGTCGTCAGAGCAGATCAAACAACTGCGCTGGCCCTCGCCGGTGGTTGAGCAGAGCCTGGCTTGGGCCGCTTTGCCTGACAATCTCCTTATTCCGCAAGATCACCCGGTTTATCCACCCTTGTTACGGGAAATTCCCGCGGCACCCCTGTTGCTCTACTGTCGTGGCGATCTTGCTGCGCTATCGCGACCCCAGCTGGCAATGGTGGGGACACGCCATCCTACCTATGCAGGCAAAGATAATGCCTCCCGCCTTTGTAGCGAGCTGGTTGGATGCGGGTTAGCGATCACCTCGGGCCTTGCGCTCGGTATCGATGGTGTTTGCCATCAGCAAGCGCTGGCTTGTGGCGGTATCACCCTTGCCGTGTTGGGTTCCGGGCTGGATTGCCTCTACCCCAAACGCCATCAGGGGCTGGCAGGCCAGATTCTGGAGAGTGGTGGCTTGCTTATCTCCGAGCTGGCGCCGGATAAAGGACCGCTGGCTGAACATTTTCCTCGTCGCAACCGTATTATCAGTGGTCTGTCGCTGGGAACTCTGGTGGTGGAGGCGACCGAGCAGAGCGGTTCGCTGATCACCGCTCGCTATGCGCTTGAACAGGGGCGCGAAGTGTTTGCAGTGCCCGGCTCCCCGCAAAACGCCCAGGCGATAGGGTGCAACAGATTAATTCAGCAGGGGGCCAAACTTGTGCTGAGTGCGGCCGATATAGTGGAAGAGCTGCCAGAGTGGGTCGCACGGCCAGATCCGTCGGTCATACCATCTGAGCAACCGCATAATAGCGAATTGCCTTATGCCGATTTGTTGGATAACGTAGATTATGAGACCACGAGCGTGGATACCGTTGCCGAGCGGGCCCAGCTTCCTGTCGAAGTGGTATTGGGCAGGTTGGTAGAGCTGGAGCTGGCCGGTGCAGTGATGGCGGTAGCCGGTGGATACGTCAGAGCGAGGAGGGCGAATCATGTTTGATGTATTGATGTACCTTTTCGAGACCTACATCCACAGCGATGCAGATGTGATGGTCGAGCAGGATGAGCTCACAGACGAGTTGAGCCGGGCCGGTTTCGATAAAGAAGAGATCGACAAGGCGCTCGACTGGCTGGAGCGACTGGCCAATCTGCACGATAGCGAGCGGGAGGTCTATGTTACCGCCAGCGCGCAAGGCTCGATGCGTATCTATGCTCCGCAAGAGCTGGCGCGCCTCAGCACCGAGTGCCGCGGCTTCCTGCTCTTTCTGGAACAGGCTCAAGTGCTGAATGCCGAAACCCGCGAGATCTGTATCGAGCGCCTGCTCGAGCTGGACAAGCCGGATATCGAGCTGGATGACCTGAAGTGGGTCGTCATGATGGTGCTGTTCAACGTACCGGGCAGTGAAAATGCCTACCAGCAGATGGAAGAGCTGGTGTTTGATGAGTCGGACGGCGTCATTCACTGACAGTCCGGTGCCGCGCTGGTAGAATTCAGGCCATCTGGATTTCAAGGCGCGGCCCATGTCAAAAATCGATCATCACCTCTTTTCAGCCCACGAACATGCCTTCGAGCGCGAGCCGTGCCCGCAGTGCGGGGCCGAGCTGGTGATCCGCCAGGGCAAACATGGCCCCTTTCTCGGCTGTTCTGCCTATCCTGCCTGTGATTACATACGCTCCCTGACGCCATCCGGCCGCGACATCGAAAAGGTGCTCGAAGGCTCTGCCTGTCCCGATTGCGGAGAGCCGCTGGCGATCAAGAAGGGGCGTTACGGTCTGTTTGTCGGTTGTACTCAATATCCGGCCTGTCAGCACATCGAATCCCTGCAGGAGAGCGACGATACCCAGATCCTCTGCCCCGAGTGCGGCAAGGGTCATCTGGTGAGCCGCACCTCCCGCTACGGCAAGCAGTTTTACTCCTGTGATGGCTATCCCCATTGCAAATATGTGGTGAACGACAAGCCGATCCCCATGCCTTGCCCCGCGTGTGGCTGGGGCATCATGGTGGAAAAAAAAGTGAGGGGAGCTCTGCGTTGGGTCTGTCCGCAAAAGAAATGCGGCCACCAAAGTGAGCAGGTATAATCCCGCCGCCGCAACCGGATTGAAACGTTTTCGGTGAACTTCAACCCCCCACTTGGAGTAAGGAAATTCCCACCATGAATAAACCCTTTGTTGCCGTATTGATGGGCTCTGATTCTGATTTCCCCGTGATGCAGACCACCCTCGAGGTGCTCAAGTCATTTGATATCGCAGTGGAAGTCAAAGTCACCTCCGCGCACCGCACGCCGGCTGCGACCCATCAGTATGTGACCGATGCCGAGGCCCGTGGCTGCAAGGTCTTTATCTGTGCTGCCGGTCTGGCTGCGCACCTGGCGGGTGCCGTTGCCGGCATCACGACTCGTCCCGTGATCGGGGTGCCCATCGATGGTGGCCCGCTCAAGGGGCTGGATGCGTTGCTCTCCACCGTGCAGATGCCGGGTGGTGTACCGGTAGCGACCGTGGCGATCGGCAAAGCCGGTGCCAAGAACGCAGGTTATCTGGCAGCCCAGATGCTGGCAGTAGCCGATGATGAACTGGCGGCCAAGGTTCGGGCCGAACGCCAGAAGAATGCCGAAGAGGTGATGGCCAAGGATGCCGCCCTGCAGGCTCAACTCAAGTAAGTGAACGGGTGACGATCCGGATGTGTCTTATTTTTCCTGTGCTACAGCAAAACGTCACTTTGTTGTGGTCGCCACCGTATGGATTCAACTTGCTACTAAGCGACGAGGCGGCAGCTAGGCTGCCGCATTTTTCCTATGCCAAATGAATTTGAACAGGCGGTTACTGCCCTCCAACAGGAAGGGGTGATTGCTTATGCGACCGAGGCCGTGTTTGGTCTGGGTTGTGATCCCGACTCCGAAGTTGCGGTGCAGCGACTGCTGGCCATCAAACAGCGTCCGGTAGAGAAGGGGTTGATCCTGATTGCTGCCGACATGGCACAGCTGCAGGACTACATCGATCTGAGCCAACTTAGCGGTGAGCAACTGGCTCGGGTTGAAGCCAGCTGGCCCGGCCCCTTTACCTGGATCATGCCTGCCCGTGCAACGACGCCGGCCTGGCTGACCGGGCAGTTCGAGACACTGGCGGTGCGCGTGACGGCTCATCCTCAGGTACAGGCGTTGTGCCGTGCCTTTGGTAAGCCGCTGGTCTCTACCAGCGCCAACCTGACCGGTGAGGAGCCTGCCCGTCGGGTGGCCGATATTGGTGAGCGGTTGGCAAGCAAGTTGGCCTATATCCTGCCTGGTGAAGTGGGTGGTCAAGCCAATCCATCCGAGATCAAGGACGCCCGAACTGGCGCCATTATTCGCCCCTCCTGAGCTGGCGGATACGTCATGATTTGCTATCAATCCGCTGGGCGGTGAGCTCATCTGATTGATTTAACTATAAAAATGGACAGGGCGTTCACGATCCTGCCTGACTGGAGACAAGATGAGCAAACCGGATGTGGCCCAGGTCAAGGCCTTCCTGTTGCAGTTGCAGGACGAGATCTGCCGTGGTCTGGAGCAGGCCGATGGCAGTGGACACTTTGTGGAAGATGCCTGGAGCCGTGAAGGCGGTGGCGGTGGTCGCACCCGTGTGCTGCGCCACGGCGCGGTGATCGAGCAGGGGGGCGTCAACTTCTCCCATGTCTATGGCGATGCCATGCCTGCCTCTGCTACAGCCCATCGGCCAGAGTTGGCCGGTCGCAAGTTTGAGGCGATGGGCGTGTCGCTGGTGATCCATCCGCACAACCCCTATGTGCCGACCAGCCACGCCAACGTCCGTTTCTTCATCGCCGAGAAAGAGGGTGAAGAGCCCATTTGGTGGTTTGGCGGTGGTTTCGATTTGACGCCTTTCTACCCGTTTGCCGAGGATGTCCAGCACTGGCATCAGGTCTCCCGTGATCTCTGCCAGCCATTTGGTGATGAGATCTACCCCGAGTTCAAATCCTGGTGCGATCGCTACTTCTTCCTCAAACACCGCAACGAGACGCGGGGGGTGGGCGGTCTCTTCTTCGACGATCTGAATCGCTGGCCTTTTGCCGACTGCTTTGCCTTTATGCAGGCGGTAGGTCGGGGTTATCTCGATGCCTACCTGCCGATCATCGAGCGACGCAAGGCACTGCCCTATGGTGAGCGGGAGCGGGAGTTCCAGCTCTATCGTCGCGGTCGTTATGTGGAGTTCAATCTGGTGTATGACCGTGGCACCCTGTTCGGGCTGCAGACCGGCGGACGTACCGAGTCGATCCTGATGTCGATGCCACCGCTGGCACGTTGGGAGTATGACTGGCAGCCGGAGGCGGGCACTCCTGAAGCTTTGCTCTACACCGATTACCTCACGCCGCGAGAGTGGCTGTGACCCGAGGGCCTTGATGGCCCCTTTTTGCTGGCCGATATTCGGCTTGTTCCCGAGTGCGAAAACCCGTTAAATCGGAATATTGCCCTCTGATGGAACTCTTTGATGGATCGTTATCTGGTTTTTGGCCACCCGGTGCGCCACAGCAAGTCCCCCTTTATTCACACCCTGTTTGCCAGACAAACCCAGCAAGAGCTGGAGTATGGGCTGGCTGAACCCGCCGTCGACGAGTTTGCCCAAACTCTGCGTGCTTTCTTTGCCCAAGGGGGCAAGGGGTGCAATGTCACCGTTCCCTTCAAGGAGCAAGCATTCACTTTGGTCGATCGCTTGAGCCCGAGGGCCAAGCGGGCGGGCGCGGTCAATACCATCAAGCTGACCGATGATGGTGTGTTGCTGGGGGATAATACCGATGGTGCCGGTCTGGTCGCCGATCTCAAGTCCCATGGTGTGACGCTGGCGGATAGCCGGATCCTGCTGCTGGGTGCCGGTGGCGCTGCTCGCGGTGCATTGGCGCCGCTGCTGGCTGAGTTGCCGAGCGAGCTGGTGATCGCCAACCGCACCCACGCAAAAGCGCAACAGTTGGCTGCCGAATTCCACGATCTGGGGCCTGTGACTGCCCAGACCTATGAGCAGTTGGCAGGGCCATTCGATCTCGTCATCAACTCTACCTCCGCCAGCCTGCAAGGGGAGCTGCCGCCGTTGGCCCCTGCCCTGATCCACATTGATATTGCTATCTACGACATGATGTATGGCGCCTCGGATACGGAGTTTATCAGTTGGGCCAAACAGCATGGGGCCCGTCAAACCATGGATGGACTCGGCATGCTGGTGGAGCAGGCCGCCGAAGCGTTTACCGTGTGGCGCGGAATTCGTCCCGGGACTAAACAGGTATTGAGAGAGCTGAAGCGTAACTTGGGGGTGATATGAACCAGGGTATTCTGTTTCCTGATCTGATGGAGTGGCAGGCTGACGAACAGCGGGTGCGTTTTCCTGCCCAGCAGATGGGGGCGCTGATAGATTGTTACATCAGTCAGCGGCGGCTGGAGAGAATGACCGGTCTGGCGCTGACGAGGGAGGATGATATCGTCAGAGCCTTTGAAAGTGTGCGTTTTGACATTGAAGATCTGGCTGAAAAACTCATTGAAGAACAAGAGTTTGCTGAAGATGGTGCTATCTATCTCTGATTTTTCAAAGTTTTTTTGTTTTGTAGCGGAACTACTTTGAAATGGCGCTGACTAACTAGATAGTTGAGGAAGTGCTAGCTAGTCACCTTTATAACTCCCCGGTATTCGTACTGGGGATTTTTTTATCTACATGAAAGTAAAAGGTTTTTTATTAATCTGTAAGTTGTGAAACTAAATTACATAAATTACTTTCACTTTCTGCTGCTTTGCTGTACAGTTGTCTGCGTAGGGTACAGAGGTAAGATGTTCTATCTTTCAGACCTTTTATTTCACGTAATTGAATGTGGCTGAATAGCTGCCCCGATGAGGTTCTCGTCGGGGTGTTTTTTTATGCGTGTCATTTAGAGTAAATGCTTTAAATTGGCGATGCATTTGATAGAATGAGGCTGCTTCTTGAGGAATACCTGTCGTCTGGTACTCAAGATTCAGCTTCTTCCCAATTTTTTGAACTTATTATTTCAGGCTGGATGGCATCACTGTCGTCCGGCCTCATTTTTATCCCTTTCGGTTAGGACTTGTAATTAAATTTCATTTTTGTCTCTTTTTGTAATTCTTGTTCGTTTTGAAAGAACGAATTTGAAAACGCTATCAACGCCTACTTAAGTTAATTTTTTTTGTGAATTAACTGCCTATCTATATGAACTTTAAGAAGTATTGGATATAGCAGGGGAGGCGAATGCGGGGTATTTGTCGTGAGGCAGGTGAAAGCGGCAATCTGAAACCCTTTCAATCAGCGGAGGAGTGCTCCGCCAATTGCAAGGAGAGCGAGGAGTAGATTACTCCTCGGCAGGTTGCTGTTCATCCGCGTCCAGCAGGTCGGTATCGTCACCACTGACGTACCATTCGGTCAGGGTTTGCGCCAGCTTCTCCACACCGATATTGGTGAGGGAGGAGAACGCTTCGACCTGGATCTGAGAACCAAGGTTGGCAACGGCCTGGCGCACCTTGATCACCTGGTTGTTGCGCGGGCCGGGGCTCAGTTTGTCAGCCTTGGTCAGCAGCAGCATGACGGGCAACTGACGGTGCGAGCTCCACTCCAGCATGTTCATGTCGGTATCTTTGAGCGGGTGGCGGATGTCCATCAGGATCACCAGACCTTTCAATGACTCACGGCGCTGCAGATACTCTGCCAGTGACTTTTGCCACTTGAGCTTCATTTCCAGCGGAACTTGCGCATAACCATAACCCGGCAAGTCGACCAGACGCTTGCCCGGTTCCAGCTCAAACAGGTTGATCAGCTGGGTACGACCAGGTGTCTTACTGGTGCGCGCCAGGTTCTTGTGTTTGGTTAAGGTGTTCAATGCAGATGACTTACCGGCGTTGGAACGGCCGGCAAACGCGATCTCGACACCCCCATCATTTGGCAGGTGACGGATGTCGGGTGCGCTGGTCACAAAATGCACCTTATTGAAATTCAGAGTTTGTGTATCCAACGTAAATTCCCCATGGAGATAGAGGGTTATAGAGTTACTTTTTTGTAAAATGGTGTAAAATAGCGTCGCTTAAACGCGTTTATTTTAACATGCCTTCAGCGGCATGGGATCTGGAAGCCTAATAACGAAAAGTTGGAACGCCATGAAGAACCTAGTCATTACTCTTGCTCTGATGGTTGGCGTAACGGGGATGGCACAAGCCAAGGGCGATGCCGCTGCGGGACAGACCAAGGCTGCCGTTTGTGCGGCTTGTCATGGACCGGACGGAAACAGCCTGGTTGATATGTACCCCAAAATTGCTGGTCAGCACGCATCATATATCAAAAAACAGTTAGTTGAACTGAAGGCTGCCGCTTCTGGTCAAATTGGCCGGGTTGCGCCAGTGATGGGGCCGATGGCGTTACCTTTGTCGGAACAGGACATGGATGACCTGGCGGCTTATTTCTCCAGCCTGAAGGTTACCCCTATCGCTGTCCCTGACGACGTGGTCGAAGCGGGCAAGGCACTCTATATGGGTGGTGACATGAGTCGCGGTCTGGCAGCTTGTACGGCTTGCCATGGTCCCCGTGGCTCGGGTGTCGAACAGGCGAAGTATCCCAACCTGTCCGGCCAGCATCCTGCCTATATCAAGGCTCAGCTCACCGCATTCCGTGCCGGGACGCGTGACAACGATCCGAATGGCATGATGCGGGACGTTGCCAAGAAACTGACTGATCAGGATATCGAAGCCCTCTCCAAATATGTGGCGGGTCTGCACTGATATAGTCGATACGGTCGATTTGAGTTGAAACGGGGAGCCTGGGCTCCCCGTTGTTTTTATGGCTTTCAGATAATTCTCTGTTTAATCCCCCCGTTCTGTAAGAGATCTCCCATTCTCAAGGCAGGCCAAGGCTCATAAAATTGCATAAAATATTAAATAATCATTATTTATCAATAAATTATACAAATATTGATAATTTTTGACATGCTGAGAATGTTTTGAGTGGATTGAGCCGCTTTATAGAGTTGGTACAGTAGGCTTAATGGATTCACCTACGGATTGGGTGACGGTTTCACGACAGGGTGTTGTGAGCAGAGGATGGCTGGCGTGGCGGGATGCCATGGGCTCGGATGAGCTGGCAAAGGATTGAAGGATCAGGATGGTGACCATCTCCGGAGCGGGATGGGGTTGCGGGATGCAGACTCCCCGGCACGATGGCAGGATGCGGTCGAGACGGGTCAAACAGGCACACGCACATTCAGGAACGACCAATATAAGGTCAGGATGACCACACAACGATATGATGCGGCGACAAGTTGTCACGGAGAGGATGAAACAGATTGTTTTGCCATTCAGGATGGCGCACGCATGAACATATCAAGGCAGCTTCGGCTGCCTTTTTTCTTTTGGGTCATTAACCCGATTAGCCATTCTGTGTCAAAATACCAGCAACATGCCCAGAGGATACCGATCCTGCGGTGTTCAGTGGCCTGATTGGGCCGGATTGGTGCGGGATCCTGCTCTTGTTCCAGCCTTACTGTTCCTCGCATCGTATCCCACCGGGTGAGATCATCCCGGGTACGGGTCAAACCAGTTATTTTCGGAGTTAGCCATTCATGTCTGCCAAACAACCCACTCGCAAGCCTACTGGCAAGCGCAAAGAATCTGATGTCAGTGCTCAGGAAGGCCGTGAGCGTAAACGGGCTGCCAAGCGCAAGGGCCTGAAGGCTGGTTCTCGTCAGCAAGTTGAACAGCCGAAGAACAAGTCTGGCAACAGCCAGTCCAAAGATCCGCGTATCGGTTCCCGCAAGCCGGTAGTTCTGGTGGTGGATGACAAACAGAAGAAGCCGGCAGCACCCAAGGCGGTGAAAGAGAAGAAGCTGGTGATGACGCCCGAGCAGGAGCTGGCTTCCATCGAAAACGATGACCGCTTGAATGATCTGCTGGATCGTCTTGATGCCGGCGAAACCCTGGAAGCGGCCGAGCAGGCCTGGGTTGATCAGCGTGTCGACCGTTATCAGGAGCTGATGGATGAGCTGGGCATCATCGACAACGACGATGATGAAGATGATGAGCTGCCGTTTGATGATGGCGATGACGCCGAGTTCGACGAGCAGAAACCGGCCTCCGAAGAGGAGTTGTGGGACCGTTTCAACCTGGTCGATTTCAAGCCGGAACCCAAGCCTGAGCCGAAGAAAAAGTGATGAGTGGATGGATGCTGGCCGCCCTGTTGGGCGGCCTGATTTTGTCAGGATTGGCCATCTATGCAGGCATGCTGCTGGCCAGGCTGAGACGACAGCAAGCGATGCAGTGGCAGGCGATTACCGCTCGCAATGAACGAATTCTGGAGAGCGTGCGGGTCATTGCTCATGCGGTGCAGGAGGGGCAGTGCGATTACTCCGAAGGCGCCATTCGGCTGACCAATCTGCTGGATGCGTTGCAGATCAAGGGGGGGCGAGCATTCGTTGCCGAGTTCCCGGGTCTGTACGGGCTGTATGAGAAGGTGAAAGATATGCCGACTCATGAGGCCAGACGCGCCCTCAAGCGCAATGAAGTGATGAAGATGGATCTCGAACGCAGCGGCTACGAGGCCGAGCTGGAGGCTCAGATCCTCAAGGATGTGGCCCAGCTGAAGGATTTTCAGTTAGGTCGGTGAGCCAACAATAACAACAAGAGAGGAAGCGAGCGTGCAAGCAGAACAGATTGTGTGGGATCAGGCCCTGATCGAAAAATATAACTACAGTGGCCCGCGATACACCTCTTATCCCACTGCGCTGGAGTTCAACGAGAGCTTCGGCTATCCGGATTTTGTCCGCGCTGCCGGCCAGTATCCCGAGCGCAATCTGTCGCTCTACGTGCACATCCCTTTCTGTCACAAGCTCTGCTACTACTGCGGCTGCAACAAGGTCATTACCCGCCATCAGCACAAGGCTGACGAGTACCTCGACTACCTGGAGCAGGAGATCAAGGCGCAAGCCCCGCTCTTCAAGCACCGTATGGTCACCCAGCTGCACTGGGGTGGCGGTACACCCACCTATCTGGATGAAGCGCAAACGCGCCGCCTGATGGCCATTCTGCGTGAGCACTTCCATTTTGCCGAAGAGGGGGAGTTCAGCATCGAGGTCGATCCGCGCGAGATTGCCATCACCATGCTGGATGTGCTGCGAGACGTCGGCTTCAACCGCATCAGCCTTGGGGTACAGGACTTCAACAAGGATGTGCAGGTTGCGGTCAACCGCGAGCAGGACAACGACTTTATTAAAGCCATGTTGGAACGGGCCCGTGAACTTGGCTTCCGCTCGACCAACCTCGACCTTATCTATGGCCTGCCGCATCAGGATCGTGCCAGTTTCCACCATACGTTGGAAGAGGTGCTCAAGACGGATCCGGCGCGCCTCTCCATCTTCAACTATGCCCATCTGCCGAGTCGCTTTGCCGCCCAGCGCAAGTTGAAAGAGGTGGATATGCCTGCGCCGCAGGAGAAGCTGGCCATGCTGCAGGACACCATCGCCTTCCTGACTGGTCAGGGTTACCAGTTTATCGGCATGGATCATTTTGCCAAACCCGATGACGAGCTGGCAGTGGCGCAGCGCGAGGGCAAGCTGCATCGCAACTTCCAGGGCTATACCACTCAAGGTGATTGCGATCTGCTGGGGCTGGGGGTCTCCTCCATCAGCATGATCGGTGATGCCTACTCCCAGAACCAGAAAGAGCTCAAGGCGTATTACGCACAGGTTGCAGAGCTGGGTCATGCCCAGTGGAAAGGCTGCTCGCTCAATCAGGATGACCTGATCCGCCGTGAGGTGATCAAGCGGCTCATCTGTGATTTCCGTCTGAACTTTGCCGCTGTCGAACAGGCGCACGGGCTCAATTTCAGCGAGTATTTTGCCGATGATCTAAAGCTGCTGCAGACCTTCATCAACGATGGATTGGTGCGTATGACGGAGGATGGTCTGGAGGTCTCCTCCACGGGGCAGCTGCTGATCCGCAATATCTGCATGTGTTTCGACGTGTACTTGCGCAACAAGGCGCGCCAGCAGCAGTTCTCTCGCGTGATATAAGCTTGTTTGCCGATTAGAAAACAGAGAAGGGCGCCATCGTGGCGCCCCTTTCATATGTATTTTTGCTTAGGCAGCGGGTCTGGAAGGTTCTGGTAAGAAGTCTCTCTGCGCTGAGGCAAGCAATTGAGAGCCAAGCAAGGGGACGGTGAAATGCAGATAAAAAGATGGGGGCGACTTGTGTCGCCCCCGGTAGTCGTATCGCTCAGATCCTTGAACGAAGTTGCTCCCTGCAATCCCTGACTGTTTACCTCTTCCTTTAGGTTTCCCCTTCCCAATCCTTTGGGGTGTCCTTTAGCCATCTTGGCCTGACGAGTCATCCTGTCCCGTCGCACTTTCTCCGTCCTGGGAGGTGTCCTTTACCACATCCTGTGGTGAGTCCATTTGCCCAACCCTGGCAGCCAGTCTTCCTGACCGACTTCATTGCGTCCGTGCATAAGTAACTATAAGGATTTTCTAACCGGCTACAACGCCAGATTGGAAAACGTTTTTGTTATTAGCCATTTCGAAAGTGGTGGGTTTCGATTTATTCATTTATAAACAGCTAGTTAAGTTAATCATCTTCATGTTTTAAGATCTTATCTTCCGATTATCTCGGGGATCTTTTCGGCTGTTAGCTTACATGTGGAATGGCAGATCTCTTACACGGCGTTTTGGTTGCTTCAGAAACAGATTTTGTAGTCTGATGATGGTCATTCGGGGTGAGTTGGCGAGGCACACAAAGAGCGGCTGAATGGAGAAATTATGAGCGCGGGTTGAGTCGCTCATAGATGGTCTGGCGCTCCTCAGGAGTCAGCGAAGAGAAGTAGTGGGTAAAGAGGCGCAGCAACAGGGACTTGTTCATTCCATCTTGCTGGGTCAGATTCCCCAGCTCGTCGATGGCCACCGTGCTCATGGAGAAGGTGGCTTTTTTGTAGCTGGGCTTCAGGTGCTCACCACTCTCGATAAAAGCCAGCGCCGACAAGGCTTCATCACGATGCAGGCCCAGTTCAAGGCTGACCACCTTGGGTTTGCCCTTGGCGTAGAACTCCGCATCTTCAATAAATTCGTCGACGGTGAACTTCTTCTGGTGATGCAGCTGGTGCTTTTTCTTCAGATCGGCCAGACCCATCTCACACCCCCACTTGCAGGAACTCTTTGGCGATGGCCCGGATCTCTTCGGCGGATTTGCCATCCGGCTCGATCTCCATCACCGACAGTCCCTTCTCTTCGCTGTCGTCATAGACGTTGCGACCATAGGTGATGGCGTTCAGGACGTCGACACCGAACGAGGAGCAAACCTCTTTCGCTTCGAGAATGCGTTTTACCTGATTGGGTAGGGCGGGGCACTGGGTCAGCACTACGGCTGCATTGAGGGTCGGGTTGACCATCTTGCAGGTGGTGATGAGATCTTCCATGTGGGGCAGGGTCTTGAGGTCGCGGCGTTTCGGGCGCAAGGGGATAAGGGCGTGGGTGGCGACAGCCATGGTGGAGCGCAGAGCCCGGTTGTCTTGCCCGCCGCAATCGACGATGACGTAGTCGTAGCGGTTTTTCAGGCTGAGCAGGTCGTTGCGAATATTGCCATAGAGCTGTACGCAGTTGATTTGTGGCAGCTCCGGGTTGTCATTGCGCTCCTGAATCCAGTCAGAGGTGGTGCGTTGCGGGTCGCAGTCGACCAGTAACACCTCCCCCTGAAATTGGGATCTGAGGTAGACCGCCAGATTTTGTGCCAGGCAGCTCTTGCCACTCCCCCCCTTCTCTCCACCGACCAACAAGATCATGACGTTCCCCTATCCATGAGAAAACCGCTGATTTCAGTATAGGAGGGGCCTGTCTCATCACAAGGCGAGAGGAGTGATGCTCCTCTCGTTGTTTCGACTAGTAATGAACACTGCCTCCCTGCCAGCGGCAGATATAGTCAGGCACCAGCATCTGGGGGGCCTTGTCGACATGGCATACCACCATGGGCATGGCAGGGGCTCCTTCAGCCTGACTGAGGGTGGGGAGCGCAGAGAGCAGCAAAGTCGCGAGCAACAGCATGGGTTTCATCTTCATAACAACTCCTTGGTAGTGCCATTCCTGTGTGATCTGGATCACTTTCTGAGTTAAGTCGAGGTTGGCGCCAGCGCAAGGTGAGACGAATAAATTCAATTAATGAAAAAAGTATCAAAAGGCGTTGTGGTGACCGACGAGGATGGTTGCCCACCTTGATGCGGACTTTGTGCATATTAAGTTGAACCGCACAAAGAGGTGGTGACTTATGGGGCCGAGCCTGATGGGGTTGGCATCAATGCCATGATCTGGAACAAGAAAAGATTTATGCAGTGAATGTGGTCGATGTGAGTATTTATTTCTCACGTGTTCATCCCGTCACGGCGATGTATTCAATACCTAGGGAATAATATTCAAATTATATTTGTAAAGTTACTTATGGTAATGATTTTTAACGGTTTTTGTTATTTGCATTTAATCACTCCAGTGAACTGGCATGAATAAAAAATGAATCAACTTGAAATATAGCGGGGTGGTTTTGCATGGTTATTCGGTGCGCTTTGTGTGGAAAATGCGCAATTTGCTACCGGTGTCATAGAATGGATGGTGAATATATTCAGTTCTGAGTGAATGTGATCAATGTCTAAGTTTGTCGTGATTCGCAGGGCTAACCTCGGTCTCGAAAGGCAAGGGCAGGATAGAACATAAGCCGATTACCCTACATAAAGAATATCCCGCCTTAGCCACGAGCATGAATAGAAGGAATCTATTCAATCACTCGCAGGGACCACTGCTAGACGGAATATAATCATGAGCAAATTTTATGTAGGTTCTGAAGTTGGCCAATTGCGCCGTGTCATGTTGCACCGCCCCAACCTCAGTCTGAAGCGTCTGACTCCTTCCAACTGCCAGGATCTGCTGTTCGATGACGTCCTGTCTGTTGAACGCGCCGGTCAGGAGCACGACAAATTCGCTCAGGTACTGCGCGATCAGAATGTCGAAGTTTTCCTGCTGACCAATCTGCTGGCTGAAACACTTGATGTGCCGGAAGCCAAAACCTGGCTGCTGCAACATCAGGTCTCCGACTATCGCCTCGGCTCTTCTTTTGCCAACGACGTGCGCTGCTTCCTGGCTGACATGCCGCACCGCGAATTGGCCCGCATTCTCTCCGGCGGCCTGACCTACTCCGAGATGCCCTACAGCGGCGTCAACATGGTAGTGGGCATGCACGCTCCGACCGATTTCATCATCGAGCCGCTGCCCAACCACCTCTTTACCCGTGACACCTCCTGCTGGGTTTACGGTGGCGTCTCCATCAACCCGATGGCCAAACCGGCTCGTCGCCGCGAAACCAACCATGTGAAGGCCATCTATCGCTGGCACCCGATGTTTGCCGGTCAGGACTTCATCAAGTACTTCGGTGACGAGGAGCGTGACTACGACAACTCCACCATCGAGGGTGGCGACGTACTGGTTATCGGCCGTGGTGCCGTGCTGATCGGCATGTCCGAGCGCACCACCCCGCAAGGTGTTGAGCATCTGGCTCGTAGCCTGTTCAAACATGGTCAGGCCAAACAGGTCATCGCCATGGAGCTGCCGAAACACCGCAGTTGCATGCACCTGGATACCGTCATGACCCACATGGATATCGATACCTTCTCCGTCTATCCGGAAGTGATCCGCAAGGACGTGCAGTGCTGGAGCCTGACTCCGGGCGGCGCTACCGGCATGAACATCAAGGAAGAGGGTTACTTCGTCACCGCTATCGAGAAAGCGCTGGGCGTGGATCAGCTGAAGATCATCACCACTGGTGGTGACAGCTTCGAAGCCGAACGCGAGCAGTGGAACGACGCCAACAACGTGCTGACCGTACGTCCCGGCGTGGTGGTGGGTTACGAGCGCAATACCTACACCAACGAGAAGTACGACAAGGCCGGTATCACAGTTCTCTCCATCCCGGGTGATGAACTGGGCCGTGGCCGTGGCGGCGCCCGCTGCATGAGCTGCCCGATGGAACGCGACAGCATCTGATGAGACGGCGTGGCGCCGGCAGAAGCTGGCGCCACACAGAACCAAACTCGAGATTAACCACTATGAAAAAACCAACTGTCGTCGTCGCTCTGGGTGGCAATGCACTGCTCCGTCGTGGTGAGCCACTGGAAGCGGATATCCAGCGCAAGAACATCGCCACCGCCGCCAAGACCATCGCCCTGATCGCTCAGGAGTACAACGTGGTGCTGGTGCATGGCAACGGCCCGCAAGTCGGCCTGCTGGCCCTGCAGAACAGCGCCTACACCAAGGTATCCCCCTATCCGCTGGATGTGCTGGGTGCCGAGTCTCAGGGCATGATCGGCTACATGCTGATCCAGGAGCTGAAAAACCTGATGCCGAGCCGCAACGTCACCGCGCTGCTGACTCAGGTGCAGGTTGATCCCAAGGATCCGGCATTTGCCAACCCGACCAAATTTATCGGCCCCGTCTACGAAGAGGCTGAAGCCCGCACCCTGGCAGAAGAGAAACACTGGGTGGTCAAGGCTGACGGCAAGTTCTTCCGCCGTGTAGTGCCATCCCCGCTGCCTCAGCGCATCGTTGAAGGCGATGCCATCGAAACCCTGATTGCCCAAGGCCACCTCATCATCTGTACCGGTGGTGGCGGCATCCCTGTGACTTGGGATGGCCAGAGCCTGACCGGTATCGAAGCCGTCATCGACAAAGACATGTCTGCCGCCTATCTGGCCAAGCAGATCAAGGCCGATGCCCTGCTGATCCTGACCGATGCCGATGCCGTCTATCTGGATTGGGGCAAACCGACCCAGCGTCCGCTGCGAGTCACCAGCCCGGACGAGCTGGCCGGGGTCAAGTTCGATGCAGGTTCCATGGGACCGAAAGTCGAAGCCTCTTGTGAATTTGTCAAAGCGACCGGCGGCATGGTCGGCATCGGCTCGCTGGAAGATGGCCTCGCCATCCTCAAGGGGGAAGCCGGCACCAATATCGTCGCCACCCGCACCGTACATGCGTAATTACCGATATCTGTACTGAGAATGCGTAGTCAACACTACTGCCCGAACTGGTCTGAAACATATATAGAGAGAACTCATCATGGCTTTTAATCTGCGTAACCGTAACTTCCTGAAACTGCTGGACTTCACCCCGCGCGAAATCCAATACATGATCGATCTGGCCATCGACCTGAAGAAAGCCAAATACGGTGGCTACGAGCGCAAGCATCTGGTCGGCAAGAACATCGCCCTGATTTTCGAGAAGACCTCCACCCGTACCCGCTGTGCGTTTGAAGTAGCGGCCTTCGACCAGGGCGCTCAGGTCTCCTACCTTGGCCCAAGCGGTTCCCAAATCGGTCACAAGGAGTCCATGAAGGACACCGCCCGTGTACTGGGTCGCATGTATGACGGTATCGAATACCGCGGCTACGGTCAGGAGATCGTCGAAGAACTGGGCGCCTATGCAGGTGTTCCGGTCTGGAACGGCCTGACCAACGAATTCCACCCGACCCAGATCCTGGCCGACTTCATGACCATGCTGGAGCACGGCAAGGGCAAGCGTCTGGATCAAATCAAGTTCGCCTACCTGGGTGATGCCCGCAACAACATGGGTAACTCCCTGATGGTTGGCGCCGCCAAAATGGGCATGGACATCCGTCTGGTCGCGCCGAAAGCCTTCTGGCCGGAAGAGGAGCTGGTTGCCAAGTGCCGCCTGATCGCCGAAGAGACCGGCGCACGCATCACCCTGACCGAAGATGTGAAAGAGGGTGTGCTGGGTGCTGACTTCCTCTATACCGACGTCTGGGTATCCATGGGTGAAGCGAAAGAAGCCTGGGATCAGCGCGTCAAACTGATGACCCCGTATCAGGTCAACATGGATGTCATCAACGCCACCAAGAACCCGGATGTGAAGTTCATGCACTGCCTGCCGGCGTTCCACAACGACGAGACCACCATGGGCAAGGAAGTGGCTGACAAATATGGCATGAAAGGCCTGGAAGTGACCGAGGACGTGTTCGAATCCGAGCACAGCATCGTGTTCGACGAGGCCGAAAACCGGATGCACACCATCAAGGCAGTGATGGTTGCTACGCTGGGCGACTAAGGTCGCAGTAGTGGTGCCGGGGGGCGACCCCCGGCTTTTCGACCATGTGACAGCGGCATAATACCTCTAACCCTACAACCCGCAGCCTGCATGGATACCACACCCACAGAAGGAAGCTGGACCATGACCAAATTCAAGTTCCCGTCAGCCTACACGATACTGTTTGTGCTGATCGCCCTGGTGGCCGCCCTGAGCTGGATAGTGCCGGCCGGCAAATATGAGATGACCATGAACGAAGCCCTCGGCAAAGAAGTGCCGGTGGCAGGTACCTACAAACTGGTGGAGGGGAATCCCCAGGGGATCGTCGACGTGCTGCTGGCACCTATCGATGGCCTCTACAACCACGACACCTATGAGGCAGGCGCCATCGACGTCTCCCTCTTTATCCTGATCATCGGTGGTTTTCTTGGCATTGTGACCAAGACAGGTGCCATCGATGCCGGTATTGAACGTGTGACCGACCGCCTGCGCGGCCGTGAAGAGTGGATGATCCCGATCCTGATGGCACTGTTTGCCGCAGGCGGCACCATCTACGGGATGGCCGAAGAGTCGCTGCCTTTCTACACCCTGCTGGTGCCGGTGATGATGGCCGCCCGCTTCGACCCAGTGGTGGCAGCGGCAACCGTATTGCTGGGCGCCGGTATCGGTACTCTCGGTTCCACCATCAACCCGTTTGCGACTGTTATTGCCGCCAACGCCGCCGGTATCTCCTTCACCGACGGTATCTGGCTGCGCGTTGCCATGCTGGTCGCCGGTTGGCTGCTCTGTGTTGCTTACGTCATGCGTTACGCCAAGATGGTGCGCAGCGATCCGAGCAAATCTCTGGTGGCTGACAAGTGGGAAGAAAACCGTGCCCACTTCCTCGGCAACAAGAGCGACCAGATGCTGGAGTTCACCCTGACCCGTAAAATCGTGCTGGGTATCTTCGTCGCCGCCTTCGCCGTGATGATCTATGGTGTGGCTGTGCTGGGCTGGTGGATGGCACAGATCTCCGGTGTGTTCCTGGCTGCCGCCATCATCGTCGGTCTCATCTCCCGCATGAGCGAGGAGGAGCTGACCTCCAACTTTATCGACGGTGCCCGTGACCTGCTGGGGGTGGCGCTGATCATCGGTATCGCCCGCGGTATCGTGGTAGTGATGGATAACGGCATGATCACTCACACCATTTTGCACAGTGCAGAAGGGATCGTGACCGGCCTCTCCACCATCGTCTTTATCAACGTGATGTTCGTGCTGGAAGTGGTGCTCTCCTTCCTGGTGCCGTCCTCCTCCGGTCTGGCCGTACTGACCATGCCGATCATGGCGCCGCTGGCCGACTTCGCCAACGTGGGCCGCGATCTGGTGGTGACTGCTTACCAGTCTGCCTCCGGTCTGGTGAACCTGGTGACCCCGACCTCCGCCGTGGTCATGGGCGGTCTGGCCATCGCCAAGGTGCCTTATGTGCGCTGGCTGAAGTGGGTGGCTCCGTTGCTCGGTATCCTGACCGTGTTGATCGTGGTCTGCCTGAGCCTGGGGGCCGTGCTATCCTGAGGGATAACAAGCAAGATGAAACGGGAGCCTGCGGGCTCCCGTTTTTTATGGCTATGTCCCAATTACGTGTTGCATGGGGCGCCCCAGCGCCTCATGCAAACATGTTTTGATATTTACGCCTTTTCCGTAACGCTC
>NZ_JBFODV010000227.1:0-3604 GCF_040908495.1 Aeromonas sp. R1-1
GAGTGGCTGCGGCCAAATCTCCCCCTGCCGCCAGATGGCGGCACTGCCCTGCTCCACTTCGGCCCCCTGAAATTGCAGGCGGATGCCGTCGCTGTGCTCCAGCTCCACCAGCCACAGCTCGTCGGCTCCCGCCTGCGCCGCCCAGAGCGGCACACCCAGCATCCATGCACACCACTTTCTCGATTGTTCCATCTTCGTTCGTCCCTGAACAAAAAGCCCATGCTGGACAAGCATGGGCTTCATTCGGGAGCATTTCTAATCGGAACGCAGAGATCGGATCAGTCATCCTCGCGGCAGCGGCTCAGGCGCATGCCGTCAAACTTGCACTCCAGCTCCAGCCAGCGCCCTTCGAACGGCGCCAGACTGTTGTCCGAGGTGGTGTAGCCCCAGATCCGCCCCCCTTCCACCGGCCCCTCCAGATCCATCTCGTCCTTGTCATCTTCGTCGAGGGCTTCAACCTTGCGCACATAGCGCACGCCGTTCTCCACCACCCCTTTCATCTCGACCCAGGTGCCGCCGAGATCATCCTCGTTGAGCCAATCCTTGAAGCGGGTCTGGTCGTCGATCACGAACGGCATGCCGTTGACCATCAACTGGCCAAGCTGCCAGGTGGTGCGGCCGGTCAGTTTGAATTCGGTCGCCTGTGAGGTGCCAAGTGGCAACAAGATCAGCAACAGGAGGGCGCAGAGAGACTTCTTCATCAGGGATCCTCGGGGTTACACTGGCAAACAGGATGCCGAATCCGGTGTGAAAAGAGCGTGAAACGCTCGCCAACCAGGAGAGCAAAGCATGAAGATTTTGGTAGTAGAAGACAATCCTCAGGTGGCGGAAACCATCATGGATTATCTGGAGCTGGCCGGTCACCGCCTCGATTGTGCCTATCACGGTCAGGCGGCGCTGCAACTGCTGGAGGAGCAGCGTTTCGACGTCATCATCATGGATGTGATGATGCCGCGCCTCGATGGCCTCAGCACAGTGGCGCGCCTGCGCGAGCAGGGGATTGCCACTCCCGTGCTGTTTCTCACCGCCCGCGACAGCCTGGAAGACAAGCTGGCAGGCTTCAAGGCCGGTGGCGACGACTATCTGGTCAAGCCGTTCGCCATGGAGGAGCTGGAGGTGCGACTGCAAGCCCTCAGCCTGCGTGGCCCGCGCGGCGATGTGGGGGCCATCAGCTTTGGCGATCTGACGGTCGATGTCGCCAGCGGCCGCGCCACCCGCGCCGGTGAGCCCCTCAAGCTCGGCAAAATCCCGTTCCGGATCCTCGCCCTGCTGGCCCGCCGCGCCCCCGCCATCGTCAGCCGTCAGGAGGTGCTCGACACCGTCTGGGGGGATGAGGAGCCCGACTCCGATGCCCTGCGCAGCCATATCTATGCCCTGCGCAACGCGCTGGACAAACCCTTCCCCACTCCCATGCTGGAGACCCTGCACGGTCAGGGCTATCGACTGGTGAGCGCATGAGCCTGCCGAGCCTGCGCCGCCGCCTGATCATGGCGCTCGGCGGCGCCGGGGTGGTGCTGCTGATCCTGCTCTCCGGCTTGATGCTGGTGGCCGAGGACAAGATGGAGGAGCTGAGCCTGCGCCACTGGCTGGAAGCCGAAGTGACCCGCTACAGCGATGACTGGCTGCGACTCGGCCCGGCTGCGGCGGCTCCAAGCCCCAGACAGTTCTCCAGCTACTGGACCGAGGCGGGCCGCTTGCCCAAGTGGTTGAAGCCCTACCAGACTCCCGGCTTTTTCGAGCACCAACTGGGCAAGGAGGACAAACACTTTCTGGTGGCCCGTCACCCCTCCGGCGAGGGACTGCTCTATCTGGTGTTCAACGACGACGCCGACGACTACCTAGACCCCTACGAAGACAAGCTGCATCTGGCGACCCGGCTGATCGGGGTGACCCTGCTGCTCGCCTGCCTCGGCTTCGGCATCTGGCTGGTACGCCATATCACAGGGCCGCTGCAACGGCTGCAACAGAGGGTCGCCCACCTCACCCCGGATCAGGCGGATTTCGAGCCCGACGCCCCCTGGCAGGAGCTGCGGGACATCGAGCTGGCGCTGCTGGCCGGCAAGCAGGAGGTGAGCGCAGTGTTCGCTCGCGAGCAGGAGTTCAGCCGCTTCGCCAGCCACGAGCTGCGCACCCCCAACATGGTGATCCAGGGCTCGGCGGCCCTGCTCGGCAAGGTGACGGATCTGCCCGCACCGGCCGCCCGCGCCACCACCCGTATCCGCGCCGCCGCCGACGAGATGGCGCTGCTCACCGAGACCTTCCTGCTGCTGGGCCGCAAGGAGGCGGTGGAGCGGCCACTGCAGCAGGTGACCCCGCTGATCCGTCAGGAGCTGGCCCGCCTCGCTCCGCTGTTGCAGCGGGAGGCCCTCGATATCCGGCTTAATCTGGACGAGAGCAGCGAAGTAAACGCCCCCCTCTCCCTGCTCGCCATCGCCCTCGGCAACCTGCTGAAAAATGCCCTGAGCTATGCCGAGGGACATATCGACATCGAGCTGTGTGGCCCGGTGCTCACCATCAGCAACCCGACGGCAGCGGCGCCGGATCAGATCCTCGGCTACGGCTGTGGCCTCACCATCATCCAGCGTATCTGCGAGAAGCTGGGCTGGCAGATCGACACCCGGCTCGAGGATGGCGTATTTAGCGCAAGGCTGGCGATGATCGCCGCCGAACAGTTCCCTCTCCCTTTGGGAGAGGGCTAGGGTGAGGGAACTTCGGCACCAGCCAGATAGCAACAAGGCGCCCGAGGGCGCCCTGTTTCTATCTGACAGATGCAAGCCTGAGGCTCACTCCGCCGGTTTGTTCTTGCGGCTCGCCTTGAGTTCGAGGAACTCGATGATTTTGCCGGCCACATCCTTGCCGGAAGCGGCTTCCACCCCTTGCAATCCGGGGGAGGAGTTGACCTCCAGCACCAGCGGGCCACGGGCGCTACGCAGGATATCGACCCCCGCCACATCCAGCCCCATGATCTTGGCGGCCTGTACGGCGGTTGCGCGCTCTTCCGGAGTGATCTTGATCGCCTCGGCGGTGCCGCCACGGTGCAGGTTGGAGCGAAACTCCCCCGGCTGGGCCTGGCGGCGCATGGCGGCAACTACCTTGCCGTTGACCACCAGACAGCGGATGTCGGCGCCATTGGCCTCGCGGATATACTCCTGCACCAGAATGTTGTTGTTGGTCTGGATAAAGGCTTCGATCACGCTCTCGGCGGCTTTCTGGGTCTCGCAGAGCACCACGCCAATCCCCTGGGTTCCCTCCAGCAATTTCACCACCAGCGGCGCCCCGCCCACCATGGTGATGAGGTCGGGCACGTCGTGGGTGCTGTGGGCATAGCCGGTGATGGGCAGGCCGATGCCGTGGCGGGAGAGCAGCTGCATCGCCCGCAGCTTGTCGCGGGAACGGCTGATGGCCACCGAGCTGTTGAGGGCCATGGTGTTCATCATCTCGAACTGGCGCAGCACGGCGGTGCCGTAGGCGGTAATGCTGGCCCCGATCCGCGGGATCACGGCGTCATAGCTTCCCAGCTCCCCACCCTCGTAGTGAATGGAGGGGTTGTGGGAAGCGATATTCATATAGCAGCGCAGGGTGTCGAGCACCTCTACCTGATGAC
>NZ_JBFODV010000228.1:0-5476 GCF_040908495.1 Aeromonas sp. R1-1
TACCCTTGGTCTACCTGTCAGAAAGCCCCGAGTGTAGCGGTCACCAGGGGCTGGGGCAGTTGCTGCTTGATGGTTTATTTGGGAAACAACGCCGTAAACCACCAGATGACGATAAATGGAAAGGGGTGATAAATCCTTTTTTTATTCACCCATCGCAGTAGCCAAAAATGATCCACGGCGATGTTACCGCAGAGTTCTGTGATCGTGATTCTTTTCACTCTGGATATGGATTGAAACCCTCTTTTTGCGGGAAGTGCGCCGAGATATTCAGCAGCCTGGTTTCTTCATCCAGCGACACAGTAACGGTGGCGCCATGGGCTTCCAGCATGATTTTGCCATGATAGCCATTGTGACTGTGTGCTTCTTTGTTGTTATTAGAGGATGGGAATCTGTCGAACAGAGAGAGGACATTATTGATATCCAGCAAGGTCGAGCTATCAATATTTAAAATAATGCTGTCGAGGTATTTCAGACAGACAATTTCCACGCAGGAGGAGGGTGCCGCATGCTCACAAGCGAGCCGTGTCAATATTTGAAACGCGGAATAACAGAGAAATTCGTCACCTGCGATGAATAGCTCATCATAGAGGTAATTTTGGGGTTTGGTCAGCTTGATATCGAGCTTTTTCTCGGCATAGAGATTTTTGAATTGCACCGAAAGCCGGTTGAAAATATTAAAGAGCTGGACTTTACCCGCTTTCAAAACAAAGGTGCCGGTTTCAATCTGGTAAATCTCGCTGGCCAGCCGGGTCAATGCCAGTGCATCGCCTACAGATTTTCTGGTGATGGATAGCTGGGTTTTTTGGAGCATGTTGAGCGATGAGTCGGCCGCCAGCTCTTCCAGCAGGTGTAGCGCGTTGAGCAGGGGCTCCCGAATTTCATAGCGGATATTGAACTCGAGGCTCTCTTTGAGCGCATTGAGCTCAAGCATCTGATCGAACTCTTTTTGCAGATCTCTTCTGGCATGCACCAGCCGCATCAGATTGGCAATGCGAAAACGCAGCATTTCGATGTCGATCGGCTTGGTGATAAAATCGACGGCCCCCAGTTTCATCGCCCGTTTACGGGAATAGATATCATCCAGTGCCGTCATAAAGACGATGGGGATGTGCTCTGAGTGGGGATGTTCACGCAAAATTCTGGCGACATCGAATCCGTTCAGGTTCGGCATCATGATATCGAGCAGCACCAGATCGGGTGGATTATCCGATTGGCAGATCCTGATCGCTTTTTCGCCATCCTTGACCAACTTGAGATGAAACTCTTTGCGAAATACCGAGGTGATCAGCATCAAATTATCTGGAACATCGTCAACCACCAGAATGGTTGGACTATCCTGATTGCTGGCGACCAGATCGCTGTTGGAAAAACGGTGTAAACGACCGAATTCAAATTGTGAAAGTGGGGGCTGCGACTGGCTGGTTGCCAACAGCAGCCGAGTGATCCTGGTTTTAAGGGTATCGGGCTTGAGCGGGGTCAAGATAATGTCAGAGACTTTCGCCTGGACAAATTGTTCGATTAATGGGCGATCTGTCCCTGAGGTCAGGGTCAAAAATGGCAGTGTGTGATGAGGTGCCCTACTGCGAATATTTTTCAGCAGCGTGAGCAAGTTTGCCGAATCGAGATCGATATTGCAGATGATCATGGCGGCAGGGCCATCAGCCACGCAACGTTCCAGCGCCTCGACACTCTCCACCACCGTAATCTGGCTTATGCCAATGGCTCGTAACTGATTGCATAGCGCATCGCTGTGCACATTATCTTTTTCCAGTACCAGCGTGGGCCCGGAAATTATTTTTGCTATGTCCATATGGCTATCTGATGTGCCCATCTGTCGCTGTATCCTGCCAGCTCATTTTGAGCATGATAATATAGGGTGCATGACCCTGGTCAACCGATACCTCTGCTACCTTGCGCTGGAAATATAAATCTGCAAGCTGGCTCATCACCTAACGTGATAAAGAGAGCAATCCGATATCATCATACCGTTGGTGCTGACCCATCTTCTGATGGTGTACAACCGCCATTACCCCATATCTACTTTTTTCTTGTATCCGATTTATCCCTTGTGAGTTGCTGGCTCCTGTCGGGTTGTGCGCACATTTCAACCGGGTTGTCATGGCTGCCTGTCGGGGGATCCGTTATGGTGTGAGAAAGGTTGGCAGGGGTCGCCATCCTCCATCTTGGCAGGGAGAATCACGAGATATGGAACATCTTGCCCCGAGCGCGGCTCATCCTATGGTGCTGCTGGTTGATGATAAGAGTGGCTGCCACAAGTTGATGAATGCGCTGCTCGGTGAGTGCCTTTTATTGCACGTCTTCTCCTGTGAGGCGGTGCTGATGATGGCCAGGCAGAACGATGGAGCATGCTGTCAACCATGAAATCGCGTCTCTGGCACATTGCTGCCGTGCTGTTGCTCTCCCTGATGTTGGCCACGCTGGTCGATGCCTTCTATCTGGAGCTGGAGCGGCAGGAGTATCGCCAGTCGCTGGATACACGCATTCAGCGCGAGGGCGACAATCTGCAGCAACTGACCCTCTCAAGCAAGGGGATGGGGGCGGTGCAACTGGCTGGCCGCCTCAACCGCGAGATCCAGCAATCGTCACTGCTCGAGCGGGGGGAGCTGAGCCCGAGCGAAGCTCTGCAGGTGTTGGCGCAGGGGGTGAAGGCCAATCATGCCTTTGTTACCAATAAAGCAGGGGTGATTGTCCGTGATTGGGATGCGCTTGGTCGCCATGTCGTCGGGCAGGATGTGTCGTTTCGCTCTTACTTCAGACAAGGGATCCTGGGGCTGGAAACGGTAGATGCCGGGGTTAGCCTCAATACCGGCAAGCGGATGATCTATGTGGCGGCGCCAGTCTCTCACGATCGGGCGCAAGGAAGCGACATTACCGGGGTGGTGGTGGCGCGTTACGAGATGGCGCTGCTCGATACCTTTCTGGCCGGGTGGGGCGATACCATCGGTTTGCTGGTCTCGCCAGATGGAGTGGTGATGGCCAGCAACAAGAGCGACTGGCAAATGGCGGTGGTGGGGCCGAACTCTGCCGCCAGGCAACAGCAGCTCTTTGCCTCTCGCCTATATGGACACTACTTTGCCCCGGATCGCAAACCGGTGATCCTGCCTGCACTCGATGGCAGTGAAGTTCGGATAGGGAAAGATAGCTATCTGGTGAGCCGCATGCCTATCGAGTGGCACGATGCCAAAGGGCAGTGGACGCTGCTGCTGTTGGGCAATGTGGGACAGGCCGTGTCAGGATGGCGGCGAGTGGCCTTGTTCGGCACCGCCCTGTTGATATGTCTGAGCTCGGCCCTGCTCTGGCAGGGGCGGATGTTGCGTCGCCGCAGTATCCGCGAGCGCAACGAGCAGTTTGCCTTCCAGCAGGCATTGATCGATACCCTGCCACATCCTCTCTTCTATACCGATAATCAGGGTCGCCTGCTGGGGGTAAATCGCGCCTTTACCAGCTCATTTGGTGGTTCCCGCCCGCTCGAGGGCAAGCGGTTGGCGGAGTTGCCCCAACTTGCCGGGTTGGACTCGGCGGATGAGGACAACACCTTGTTGAGGGTGGCTGGCAGCCAGGCCAGAACGCAGCATGAGGTGCGCCTGTTTTCGCCGGATGGCCGTCCTCTGGACATGCTCTATTTTCTCTCGGGGATTGAGCTTGCCGAGAGCGAGCGAAGCGGTGCGGTCGGCAGCCTGGTCGACATCACCCCGATCCGTGCCGCCGAGCAGGCCATGCGGGAGGCTCATGACCGGATAGCGGCAGATCGCCAGCGGCTGCACGAGAGCGAGCAGCGGATCCAGTCCATGGTGCGCAACGTACCGGGTATGGTCTATCGCTGCTTGCCTCATCATCCCTGGACCATGTTGTTCGTCAGCGACGAGGCGGAAAAATTAACCGGCTATCCCGCCAGCGATTTTGTCGATAACAGCCGCGATTTTGGTGACTTGATCCATCCTGATGACCTCGAACTGAGCAACCGCAACACCATCGATGCCATTGCCGAACATCGGCAATACATCAACGAGTACCGCATCTTCGATCGCTGGGGTCAGCTCCGCTGGGTCTACTCCATCGGACTCGCCACCTATGATGCCGAGGGTAAGGCCATCTATCTGGACGGGATCATCTTCGATTTCAGCGACCGCAAGCAGGCTGAGGCCGCCATGCTAGAAGCTAGGCAGATCGCCGAAGATGCCACCCGAACCAAGAGCGAATTTTTGGCCAACATGAGCCATGAGATCCGCACGCCAATGAATGCCATCATCGGCATGGCCCATCTGGTGCTGCAAACCAACCTCTCCCCCGAGCAGCACAACTATGTGAGCAAGATAGACAGAGCGGCGAACAACCTGCTCGGGATCCTCAACGACATCCTTGACTTCTCCAAGATGGAGGCGGGCAAGCTGCAACTGGAGAAGGTGGATTTCCAGCTCAACGAGGTGTTCGAGTGGCTGGCGGATCTTACGGCGTTTCGGGCGCGGGAAAAGGGGCTGGCGCTGCTGTTCGATCTGGCCGCTGATCTGCCTGACCGTTTGTGCGGCGATCCCCTGCGGCTTGGCCAGATCCTGCTCAACCTGACCAGCAATGCCATCAAGTTCACCGAGCAAGGAGAGGTGATTGTCCGGCTGGCACGCAGTAACGAGCGAGATGGCAAGATCTGGCTGCAGGGCAGTGTGCAGGATAGCGGTATCGGCATGACAGCCGAGCAGTGCCAGCGTCTCTTCCACTCCTTTGAACAGGCTGACAGCTCGACCACCCGCAAATATGGTGGCACCGGTCTTGGTTTGGCCATCACGCACAATCTGGTGCAACTGATGGACGGGGAGATCCGGGTGGAGAGCGCCCCGGGGCAGGGCAGCGAGTTCCACTTCCGTATCTGTCTCGCCACCCTGGCGGATCAGGGTAAGGAGAAAGAGCAACGTGTGGCCATGCCGCTGGCGCCGCAGCGTCTGCTGTTGCTGGAGTCGTGTCCTGCTTCGCGAGCGGCCATTCTCCACCAGCTGGCGGCGCTGCCTGTTGAGCTTGTCTGCGCGGACGAGCCCGCCGCAGTGCTGGCACTGCTGCATCAAGGCATCGCGGCGTGCAAGCCCTGTGATCGAGTTGTGCTGGGCTGGCAGGAGGGGGAGAGCTGGTTGTCAGAGGTGCTGCAGGAGGTTAGCACGCTGGCAGCGCCGCCCGCGATCTTGCTGATCACCTCGGGCGATCCCGCACCGCTTGCCAGCTATGTTGCTGCGCTGGGGTTGGCGCCGTGTGATGTGCTGGCCCATCCGTTTACCCCGCAGGCACTGTGTCAGGCATTGTGTAAGGCGCAGGGGGGCGATGCCGTGGGACGAGAGGCGTTATCGGATGCAAGCCCCCATCATCAGGTTGCGCTGCCCGCTCATTGGCTGGCGGGGGCTCGTCTGCTGTTGGTGGATGATAACGACATGAACCGGGAGGTGGCGCTGGCCCTGCTGGGCAAGGAGCAGAT
>NZ_JBFODV010000229.1:0-21846 GCF_040908495.1 Aeromonas sp. R1-1
GTTGTTGTTTATTTTTCATGGCGTTGTGATCAGGCTTTGGCTGGCTCACTCTCGCCCAGCGCGACGGTTTCACCCAGACTGTCTTCGGTCTTGGCAACCACGCTGGCGGCGATGGCGTTGCCCAGCACGTTGGTGGCAGAGCGCCCCATGTCGAGGAAGTGGTCGATCCCCAGCAGCAGCAAGATGCCCGCTTCCGGAATATGGAACTGGTTCAGAGTAGCGGCAATCACCACCAGAGAGGCGCGCGGTACCCCGGCCATCCCCTTGGAGGTGACCATCAGCAGCAACAGCATGGTGATCTGCTGGGCCATGGAGAGCTCGATACCATACGCTTGGGCGATGAACATCACCGCGAAGGTGCAGTACATCATGGAGCCGTCGAGGTTAAAGGAGTAACCCATCGGCAGCACGAAGCTGGCGATGCGCTTGTCACAACCGAACTTCTCCAGACGATCCAGGGTCTTCGGATAGGCCGCTTCGGAGCTGGCGGTCGAGAAGGCGAGCAGGATGGGTTCGCGGATCATCGCCAGCAGCTTGATGACACGGCCACGCAGGAAGACGCTGCCCATGGCGATCAGCAGCAGCCAGAGGCAGGCCAGCGCGATATAGAACTGAGCCATAAAACTGCCGTAGGTAACCAGAATACCCAGCCCCTCTTTGGCTACCATGGCGGCGATGGCGCCAAACACCGCGAACGGCGCAAAGTTCATCACATAACCGGTCACTTTCAGCATGATCTCGGCAGCGCTGGCCATCAGCACCACTACCGGCTTGGCCAGATCGCCGAGCGCGGCGGCAGCCAGACCGAAGAAGAGGGAGAAGACCACGATCTGCAGGATCTCGTTGGTGGCCATCGCCTCGACCACGCTCTTGGGAATGGCGTGGGTCACAAAATCTTTCAGGGTAATGGCACCGGCAGCAATGCCCGAGCTGGCGGTGTCATTGGGCAGGGAGAGCGAGAGACCCACACCCGGCTGCATCAAGGTCACCATTACCAGACCCAGACTCAGGGACATCAGGGAGGCCAGCATGAACCAGCCGAGGGTCTTGGCACCAATACGACCCACGGTGCGGGTGTCGCCCATCTTGGCGATACCGACCACCAGGGTGGTGAAGACCAGGGGAGCTATGATCATCTTGATCAGGCGCAGGAAGATATCGGTCAGGATCGTGATGTTATTGGCAAAATCCGCAGCCTGATCTGCGGCAAACATCCGATAGCCCTGGCCGGTGAGGATACCAAACATCATGGAGATGAGGATGGCGACCGTCAGTTTATTCATTTTCATGGGGGAGTCCCGGTTTTGATTGGTGCAAGCCGTAAACAGTGGCGTGGGAGCCACTACAGTCCGTTTTTGTGATCCGAGCCGTTGATTCCTGGCGGCTGGTATGCTGGGAGAATGCCTAAAAGCAGGGGGTAAATCTAGAGGCTTTATCCAGAATTTTATCCCGCCATTAGGTGTATGTGATATGGATCTTGCAAACCATCAATATTAATCACTGCTTATTTTGATTTCGGCGAGATATTTCGCATTTAGAGTTCGCTCATCGAGTGCCCGTGGCAACAGGCGAAAAGTGAGCAGCGCCGAGATGGTATGCTGCACCTGCATCTGGGCCATAAAGAGATCCGGCTCATCCTCGTCAAAGCCGAAGATCGGCCGTGATGGGGTCACCCTGACGGCATCGCGGTTAATGGTCAGCTCATCGACCTTAAGCCAGGAGTAACCCTCTGCCAGTGCCAGCTCCCCTGCCCGCTTGAGCACATATTTGCGGGCGGTCTCCCTGTCCACCAGATCGTTGCCGACAAACTCCAGTTGCCACTTGTCCGGGCCAAGCCGGGTCTGGGAAAAACCGGTCTGGCCGTTCCAGAACGACTTTTCACTCTCATAAGGGGTGGCGCAGCCCACCAGCAGCAGGGTGAGCATCAGCAGACAACAGGGTTTAGATACGGATGCAGACACGAGAGGCCTCGCCAGGCAAATGAGCAACAGAGTCGTTACTACACCATAAAGCGAGGTGGCAGCACAATCTGCTCACGCCAGCAGCGACCAGCGTGCATCACCACTGGCTTCGCGCCTGTGCGGCAAATCGCAGGCAAAAGAAAAGGCCTTGTCGTTTGACAAGGCCTTTACCGGGGAATTTGGTCGGTGTGAGAGGATTCGAACCTCCGACCCTCTACACCCCATGCAGATGCGCTACCTGGCTGCGCTACACACCGACGGAGTCAGCTCGGCTGACGGGGGCAGAGTTTATGGAGATGACCCTGCCCTGTCAACAGGGAAACACCGCCAATTCCTCGGCCACGGTGCGTTCGCCTGCTTTGCGAACAATCAGCGGTTAAAGGTCAGCCGCTTGCCCAGGATCTGGTCAGTCACCTGCCCGTTTTGCCAGGCGATCTGGCCGTTCACCAGCGTCATCTCCACCGTGCTGTGGAAGCGGTAGCCGTTGAAGGGCGACCAGCCACAGTGGTAGAGGATGTTGTCATCGTTGACCACATAGGGCTTGCCCAGATCCAGCAGCACCAGATCGGCGAAATACCCCTCGCGGATATAACCGCGATCCTGCACCTGGAAGCGCTCGGCCACCGCGTGGGAGGTCTTCTTGACGATAGTCTCCAGGGTAAACACGCCGTTGTGGTAGAGCTCCAGCAGCGCCTGCAAAGAGTGCTGCACCAGCGGCACACCGGACGGCGCCTTGAAGTAGCTGTTCTGCTTCTCTTCCCAGGTGTGGGGCGCGTGGTCGGTGGCGATGATGTCGAGCACGTCGTTGCGTACCGCATCCAGCAGTGCCTGCTGGTCGGCGGCACTCTTCACCGCAGGGTTGCACTTGATCAGGCTGCCCTGGGTCTCGTAATCGGCTTCATTGAAGAAGAGGTGGTGAACGCACACCTCGGCGGTGATGTTCTTGTCCTTCAGCTCGCTCAGGTCGTGGCTGGCGGTAAAGAGCGACAGCTCCTTGGCCGAGGTCAGATGCAGCACATGCAGCTTGGCACCGTATTTTTTCGCCAGCGCCACCGCCATGCTGGAGGATTTGTAGCACGCCTCGTCACTGCGAATGCGGCCGTGCTCGCCCATCGGCACATTCTCGCCCCACTTGGCCCGCGCCGCCTCTTCCGCCTTGGCGATGGTCGGAGTGTCTTCGCAGTGGGTGACGATCATCACCGGACTTTCGCGGAAGATGGCCGCCAGGGTCTCCTGATTGTCCACCAGCATGTTGCCGGTCGAAGAGCCCATAAACACTTTGACCCCGCAGGACTGCTTGGGGTCGAGACGCTTGATCTCTTCCAGGTTGTCGTTGGTGGCACCGAGATAGAAGCTGTAGTTGGCGACGGAGGTGTTGGCAGCGATCTGGTATTTGGCTTCGAGGGCGTCGAGGGTGGTGGTCTGGGGATTGACGTTGGGCATTTCCATGAAACTGGTGGTACCACCGGCGACGGCGGCGCGGGATTCGCTGGCGATAGTCCCCTTGTGGGTCAATCCCGGCTCCCGGAAGTGGACCTGATCATCGATCATTCCGGGGATGAGATGGCGACCTGCGGCATCGATCACCAGTGCATCGGGCGCCTCGATATCCGGGGCGATGCGGGCAATCCGTTCCCCCTCGATCAACACATCGGAGGCATAGATGCGGCCTTCGTTGACCAGGGTGGCATTCTTGATAAGCAGTTTGTTCATGGGGGGTTCCAGTTCCTTTGCCGATAATCGCGGGTCATAATAGCGCAAAACTGCCCTTTCTCTGTAGCAAGGCCTGACTGATGAAGTTATTTGTAAGAGATTTGACCGTGATCGACTCCAGCTACCTCTGCGAACGCCGCGGCATGGTGGGCGAGAGCTGGCTGGTAGATATCGAAATGAGCGGTGAGCTCAACGAAATGAGCATGCTGCTGGACTTTGGCCGGGTAAAGAAGCTGATCAAGTCGATCATCGATGAAGAGGTGGACCACAAGCTGCTGGTGCCGACCGAGTGCCCACTGATCCACATCGAGACACTGGATGGTGACGAAAGCACAGTGGATCTGCTGCGCCCGGGTCGCTCCATCCATCTGCGCTGCCCATCCCAGGGCTTTGCCTTTATCCCGGCCCCGCAAGTTGATAAAGAGTCGGTGACCCGCTACCTGCTGGCGGTACTGGCCAAACGGCTGCCGGGCAATATCAAGGATCTCTCCCTGACCCTGCGTCAGGAGGCGATCACCGGCGCCTTCTACCACTACAGCCACGGCCTGAAAAAACACGATGGCAACTGCCAGCGCATCGCCCACGGCCACCGCTCTCCCATCGAGATCCACGTCGATGGCGAGCGCGACCAGGAGCTTGAGCTCAACTGGGCCGAACGCTGGGGCGATATCTATCTCGGCACCGAGGAGGACAAGGTGGCGCTGACCGAACTCACCTTGAGCCCCCGCGCCAATGCCCAGCTTGGCGAGCATCACACCGGCTTCAAATATATGGCGCCCCAGGGGCTGTTCCAGCTGGCCATCCCCAGCGCCGAGGTGGAGATGATCGACACCGACACCACGGTCGAGCTGCTGGCCTGCTATATCGCCCGCGAAGTGAAGAAGATGGTGGGCGACAAGTTTGTCAAGATTGTCGCCTATGAAGGGGTCGGCAAGGGTGCGATTGCCTACGCCTGATCCCCTTGTCACTACCGTAATAACAACAAGGCCCCGCATCTGAGGGGCCTTGTTGTTTCAACTCTCGACCATCAGGCACTGAGGCGGAAGCGCTTGACCAGGCTCTCCTGCTGCTCGGCAAGGGAGTCCAGCTGCTGGCTGGTCTCGGCCACCCGCTCGATCCCCTGATAGTTGAGATCCGAGATATCGGAGATGCGGTTGAGGTTGGTGGCGATATCGGCGCTGGTGGCCTGCTGCTGCTCGGCGGCAGAAGCGATCTGGCTCGACATGTCGCTGATCAGCACCACAATTCCCTGCACCTCCTCCATGGCGTTGTTGGCGTGAGAGCTCTGATCCACGCAACTGTCCATCTCGCGAGAGCACTCCTGCATCACGGTCACCGCCTTGGCGACTCCCTGCTGCAGGTTTTCGATCATGGTCTGGATCTCGCTGGTGGACTGGGCGGTACGGCCCGCCAGACTGCGTACCTCATCCGCCACCACTGCAAATCCGCGCCCTTGTTCGCCGGCCCGCGCCGCTTCGATGGCGGCGTTGAGGGCCAGCAGGTTGGTCTGCTCGGCGATGCCGCGAATGACATCGAGGATATTGCCGATCTGGCTGCTCATGGCGCTCACATCACCAATCACCTTGCCGGTCTGTTGCAGTTTGCCCGCCAGTTGATGAGTGGTGGTGATATTGCCTGCCATCACCTTGCGTCCCATCTCGGAGGCCTTCTCCACATCCTGCACCCGCTCCAGGGTCTGGTTGGCGGCCTGCGCCACCTCCCGCACCGAGGCCTCCATCTGGGTCATGGCGGCGGCGACCGAGGCGGTCTCCTGCCGCTGTTTCTCCAGATCCGCCCGCACCGATTCGGTGGTGTGGCGATTGCCGTGGGCGGCATCGTTAAGCTGGGCCGACGCTTGTGAAAGCTGTGCCAGCACCTCCCCCATCTGGGCAATCAGCAGGTTGATCTGGCTGCCCAGCTGACCAAATTCGTTCTTGCTCTGAAAACCGATGCGCTGGGTCATGTCGCCCTGGGTCACTTCGGTCAGCACCCGCAGCAACTCCCTGAGCGGACGGCGAATGGCCTTGCCCAGGGTATAAGCCACCAGCATGGCGATCAGGATGGCGACGACGATGCTGGTTCCCTGGGTCAGAGTGCTCTGGCTCTGAGTGGCTTTGGCGTGCTGAATGCTTTGACTCATCAGCTGCTGACTCTGGCCGGTGATCCGCTCAAGCCGGTTCTGGATCTCGACGATAAGCGCGCTCGCCTGCTTGCTTTTCTCTCGCATCTGCTCCTGCTGCTTCATCAGCGCCAGATACTGGGAGAGCACCCCTTCGCTCGCGGTGGTGTCGCGTACAAAGCCGTGAACATAGTGGCCCATGTCGTTTTCAAAGTTCTTCAGCTCACTCTGCAGATCCTTGATGGTACTGTTGAACCCCTCGATCTGCATCTTGTTGCGCTTGAGCGCCCCTTCGATGGGAGCCGGAATGGTCTGATTGAGGGCGTCCATGGTGGAGAGTTCGATAGCAGAAAGCTTGGTGGTCAGGGTCTCGGAGAGCATCTTGATAAAGCTGTCGTCGATGGTGACCATCATGTCACCCAGACTCTTCTTGAACTGGGGCAGACTGACCTGAAACTGCCCCTTGGCCAGATTGACCTTGTGCAGCCGGGTGAGCAGCGCCTCGTGTTCGCCGGGCAGGGTATCGGTCAGTTGCAGGTAGCTGTCGACCTGCTGGCTGAGGCTGCTCATCTCCCCTTGCAGTTCGGGGTGGTGGGCCACCTGCTGGCGCAAGACGTCGAGGCTCTTGCCCACCGCAGCCTTGGCCTGTTTCAGTTCGGCCACTTCGGCCGGCAGTTGTTTGGGATCCTGCTCGGTGAGCACATCCCCCAACCACTTGTTGGCGCTGAGCAGGGTGATCTGGGTCTGACTGCTGGCAATCACCAGCGGCATAGACTGCTGGGTAACCTGCTCCAGTGCGTTCCCCAGGGTCTCCTGACTACGAAATGTGAGCAGTGAACTGGCCACCATCACGGCCACCAGGATCGCGAAGCCAAGGTAGACTCGCTGCAAGATGGAGAGATCCGACATTGTTTGTTTCATTATTGTCCCGCTGTATATGCAAAAGTCCCTTGCCTGAGTACCCCGTCCTTTTGATACCCTGCAGACCACCCTGAACAGGCGCTGCAGATGACGTCCCTCTGGCTATCGGTATTTTTAACAATAACTGAAGGGAATGGGACATCAGCTGTGTCAAATGTCGGCTTGTGTCACACTTGGCGTGCTGCTCGCCCCCCTTTCGGGAGCCGCTTGGGGTTCTAGTTCAATTTTCTGTTTCATATAAGGGAGTTAGCCATGGCGCAAGAAACCATTTTCAGCAAAATCATCCGTAAAGAGATCCCCGCCGACATCCTTTATCAAGACGATCTGGTCACCGCATTCCGGGATATCCAGCCCAAGGCCAAGACCCATATTCTGATCATCCCCAATGTGCTGATCCCCACCGTCAATGACGTGGAAGCCGAACATGAACTGGCCCTTGGCCGGATGTTCACCGTGGCCCGCAAACTGGCCGCTGAGGCTGGCATCGCCGAAGATGGCTACCGCCTCATCATGAACTGCAACCGCCACGGCGGGCAGGAGGTCTACCACATCCACATGCATCTGGTCGGTGGCCAGCCGCTGGGGCCGCTGCTCAGCCTGTAATGAATCGCCACGCCTCAACCTGCCGCAGCGCCCTGTTGCTCTGCGGCGCCCTGCTGTTGCTGGGAGGCTGCGCCTCCCGCTGGCAGGATATGTTCGTCTCCTACTCCGATCAGATGGTGCCGCTGCGCAACCAGCTGCTGCTGGGCCATGCCGCCGAGGCGCTGCCCGAGGTGCGTGACTCCACCCTTAGGGATGACACCTTTGTGCTGGATCGGCTCGAACAGGGGCGCATTGCCTGGCTCGCCGGTCAGGATGCGGGCAGCAAGCTGGCGTTCACCGCCGCCGACAGCCGCCTTCAGTGGGAAGACAATCAGGCCGAATACCGGCTGAGCCACGGTCTGGATCAGGTGGGCAGTCTGCTCACCAACGACCAGTCGATGGCCTATCGTACTCCCGATTACGAACGCACCATGCTGCACCACTATCTGGCCCTCAACTACCTGCAACGGGGGGATGCCGATGGCGCCCTGGTGGAGGTTCGCCGGGCCAATCAGGTGCAGGAGCAAGCCCTGAAACGGCGAGCCGACGAGGTGCGCAAGGCGAAGGATGAGAGCGAAGAGGCCGAGGCAGAAGGGGAGATGCGCCAGCTGATGTCGCGCGGCGCACCGGATCTCGACCGGTTGATCGGCAAGGTCAAAAACGGTTTTCAGAACGCCTACACCTTCTATTTTTCCGCCGTGCTCTATGAAGCGGCCGGGGATCTCAACGACGCCTGGGTCGACTATCAACGCGGCTACCAGATAGCGCCGGACAACCGCAGCCTGCAAGATGCCTTGCTGCGTCTGGCGCGGCTGCGTGGCTCACCGGACGAGATCCGCGAGACCGAGAAAAAGATAGGCCGCAAAGCACCGCCGCTTGCAAAAGATCAAGGCCAACTGGTGGTGCTGTTTGAAGATGGTTTGATCCCGGCACGGCGCGAACTGTTCCTGCCGCTCCCCATCTCCACCTCCCGCGGCGATTTTCGCACCTTTACCGTCGCCATCCCCTATTACGATAATCGGGCCAGCGACACCGGCCCGCTGACAGTGGAAGTCGGCAAGCGGGTCGAGCAGACCAGCGAGCTGGTCAGGCTGGAAGCACTGGCTGCCAAAGATCTGCAGGAGCGGCTGCCCGGCATGCTGACCCGCCAGGCGCTGCGACTGGTTGCCAAGGAGCAGATGCGCCGCACCGCCGCCAAAGAGGGAGGCGATGTGGGCAATATTCTGGTGGGGATCTTCAACACCCTCTCGGAGCGGGCTGATACCCGCAGCTGGCTGACGCTGCCAGCTCAGGCATCGAGCTGGCAGGGGATGGTGCCGGCCGGTGACATCAATCTCACCCTGGGCGCAGGGACGGCGCAGCGGCAATTGCCGCTCACCATCCACAAGGGACGCACCACCCTGGTCTGGGTACAGCGCCTCGGCGCCGGTCTGACCACCCGGGTGATGCCGCTCTGAGCAGATGGCGAAGAGATATGAGCAAGACCATTAACGGGCAGCCCCTCAGTGCTGCCCAAATCCCTCCAATTAAGGAGAGCAAGATGAAATCATACGGGTTGGCCCTCGGGCTCGCGCTGCTGCTGACCGGCTGCGCCACCAACACCTCCGGCGTGGCGCTCTATGGCCCGGCGGGCGGTGCTCCCACGCTGGAGCAGCATCAAAACGTCAACGTCACCCTGACCGAGCTGAGCCGCCGCCAGCAAAATGGCCTGCTGCAGGTCAATGTGGCCGCCGCCAGCACCCAGCGCGGCGATAACAAGCTGCAATATATCTTCTATTGGTATGATGAGGCCGGTCAGGAGGTCGCCAGCGATGGCCGCGGCTGGACCCCCATCAAGCTGCATGGCTATCAGACCCGCACCCTCTCGGCCCTGGCGCCCAGCCCGGCGGCGCAGGGTTACCGGATTTACGTACGCGAAGTGATTGAGGAATCCTACTGATGAAAATGAATCATGCCCTGCTGATATTGACCTCTGCATTGCTCTTGGGCGGCTGCTCCAGCACCACCGTCAGCTATGGTGATCCGGCCGAAACCGAAACCGTCACCGTCGATTACGGCTCAAGTGACCTGCAGGCCATCGCCGACAAGATGGCGGACTCCATGCTGGCATCGCCGGCCACCAGCGAGATCACCGCAGGCGGTCGTCCGGTGATGTTTATGGACTCTATCCGCAACAAGACCTCCGAGCACATCGATACCGAAGCCATCACCGATACCATCCGCACCAAATTGCTGCGGGCCGGCAAGTTCCGCTTCGTCGACATGAGCAAGGTGGCCGCCGTCAAGCAGCAGCTCGAATACCAGCAGAGCAGCGGCATGGTGGATCCAGCCTCCATGGTGCGTCTGGGCAAGCAGACCGGTGCCCGCTACATGGTCTATGGCAACCTCGCCAGCATCGTCAAGGACAATGGCAAGGTGAAGGATGTCTACTACCAGATGACCATGAACCTGATGGATCTGCAAAACGGCGAACTGCTGTGGGCTGACCAGAAAGAGATCCGCAAGCAGGCGAAGAAGTCCACCTTTGGCTGGTAACAGGCTCCTGGTGACAGGCAACTGTGATCCGCTACTGGCCAGCCTGCCCGCCCCCTGGCGGGAGGGGCTGCTGGAACCACTCGGGTTAGGTCTGACCAACTGCAACTATCGACTGCGCCTCCCCTCGGGGCGCAGTTACTTTTTGCGTCAGGGCCACTCCGACCCGGTGCGCCTTGGCATCGACCGTCCCACCGAGTGGCAGCTTTATCAGGGGGCGATGGCCGAAGGGCTGGCGCTGCCCTGCCACTATGGCGATCCCGCCAGCGGTCTGATGCTGCTCGAATGGTGCGATGAGCCAAACTGGGTACACGCGGCGCCACCAGAAGCCGATCAGCCCCGCCTGCTGGCGGAGGTGCTGCGCAAGCTCCATCGCCTGCCGCTACCTTCGGTGGTGATGGCGGTGCGGGCTCACGCCGCAGGCTATCGCGCCAGACTGGCCCGCATCCCCTCCTGGCTGCCCGCCCTGGAGCGGGGCTTGCTCGCCAGCAGTGAACCAAATGATTGCTGGCGCCCTTGCCACCATGATCTCAATCCGGCTAACTTGTTGGGAAGCAAACCCTGGGTCATCGACTGGGAGTATGGCGCGGCAGGTCACCCCGGCTTTGAGCTCGCCAGCATCCAGCGCACCCATGAGTGGCCCGCCGAGCGGCGCGACGAGCTGGAAGCGCACTATCTGCAGGCCCTGCCGCGCCACCAGTGGCCCGATTTTCAGAGCGAGGCATTTTTACCCTGGGTCGACTATATCGGCCTGCTCTGGGCCCTGCTGATGGCAGAGCAACAGCCCTCACTCGACTATGACACCCTGATCGCCATCAACCGGCAACGACTGGAGTAACAGATGATAAACAAGGTGCGCTGGCACAAGCCGAAAACCTGGGGTCTGCTGCTGATCGGCCTGCTGCTGACCGGCTGCTCCACCCGGGTGATCTACTACTGGCTCGATACCGCCATCATCTGGCAGCTGGATGACTACTTTGCCCTCTCCTATTCGCAGAAGGATCTGCTCAGCCGCGAAGTGAAGGGGCTGATGGCCTGGCACCGCCAGCACGAGCTGCCTCGCTACGCCAGGGATCTCGATGCACTGGCCAAGGCGGTGGCCAGCCCCATGACGCCGGAGCAGATCTCGACCAATCTCGATGCGGTGCAGCAGAGTCTGACCCGTACCCTTGAAAACACTATCCCCCGCGCGGTCAGGCTGGCGCGCACCCTAACCGACGAGCAGGTAGCCCGCTTTATGACCGATCGGGTCAAGCGGCAACAGGAGCGACAAAAGGACTTTGCCACTGAGCCCAAAGAGCAGATGCTGGCGGAGTTTCGCGACAAGATGAACAAGCGGCTCGAGTTCTGGATTGGCGAGGTGAAACCGGCACAGGCGCCACTGGTGGCCCAGTGGGCCGAATGGCAATACGAGCTGATGCCCCCCTGGCTCGAGTTTCAGGAGTCCTGGACCCAGGAGCTGGACAGGCTGATGAAGCAGCGCCAGAGTCCCGACTTTACCCGCGAGCTGACTGACCTGCTGGCCGAGGGGGATGGTCTGATGGATGGCCGCTTTACCGGCTATACCGAACAGTCGCGCCAGCGTACCGTCAACTGGCTGAGCGCCATGAGCCAGTCGCTGGATATCTCCCAGCGGGCCCATCTCTACTCCCTGCTCAAGGGCTACGCCCGCGACTTCAAGCAGATGAGCGGCAGCTGACAGCCAGCACCGAATGGTGCCATGCGCCCGGGGCAACCTTGTTCAAACCGGGCGCTTATGGTAGTTTGCCCTTTCTATTTATCGGGAATTAACTTTTGCGCCTTATCGACAAAGTAAAACTGGTGCTGGTAACTCTGGTTATCGCCCTCACCCTGCTTTGTTCCATCGCCCGAATGGAAGGCCCGCTGCTACCCGCATCTCCCCAGAGTGAACAGCAGCAGACTCAGGTGTTCAATCAGCTTAGCGACAGCGACGATGGCATCATCAAGTTTGTTGGCAGCCATCAGAATCACCTGCTGCGTCTCGAACAATCCCTGCGCAGTGACAACCAGCCCAAGAGTGTGGTCTACGAGCTGATCCAGAGCTGGTCGGCCCAGGCCATCCTGCTGTTGCTGCTCGGCTGGCTGATGCTGGCACCCGAGCTCTATCACAAACAGAGTTTTCGCGATCGCTTTGGCGCGATCCACCGACGCCATCTACAGCGCCAACACCTGCAATATCGCTTCACCCAGAGCTATCTGAGCGCCTGACCCCGGAGGGGCTGGCACATCCACTGTTTGCTCATCTCCTCTTCCTGACGGATCCGGCGGCTGCCTGATCCGCATCTGATGCATCCCATTTTTTGCGCCTTGCCGAGCCTTGTTGCTATCGGCCCGGGCACCATTCTCCTGACAGAGGCTTGTTTGCCATGAGAAAGAGCAATCGCACCGTTCTCAACCGCATGAGCAAGTGGCAGTACGCACTGCTGCTGTTGATGCTGTTGACCTTTACCTTTTACTCCCTGCCCACCTTTTTTGGTGAGCAGCCCTCCCTCGGCCTGCACGGACAGCAGCGCCTGACGGCTCAGCAGCAGATGTTGCTGAGCGACAAACACCTGACCCCGATCAAGGTCATTGAGCAACCTGAGCGGGTCGAGCTGGTCTTTGCCAGTCAGGGCGATCAGCAGCGCGCCAAGCAGTTGCTGGAGCTGCAAGGGGTCGACAGTGCCGCCCTGACCCTGGAGTTTCACTCCAACGCGCCGGCCTGGATCACCCGCCTCGGCGCCGACCCCATCAAGCTGGGGCTCGACCTGCGTGGCGGCTCCCAACTGCTGATCGGGGTGGACGTGGACTTTGTCATCGACAATCAGACCAAGAATCTGGTGGATACCCTGCGTACCCGCTTCCGTGAAGCCAATCTGCGCGGCGCTAGCGTCACGCGCAGCGCACAGGGCGCCGTAGCCGTCACCCTGCCGGAGGTCGCCGAACAGGAGAGCTGGCTCGCCATCATCAAGGAGAGTGCCGGTACCCGTCAGGATCAGTGGAAGCTGACCCGCTCCGGCAATGATCTGAAACTGGTGCTGAGCGAGGCGGAGCGTACCCTGCTGGTCAACAACGCCGTGACCCAGAACCTGTCGATCCTGAAAAAACGGATCAACGAGCTCGGCATCGTCGAGGCCTCGGTGGTGCGTCAAGGTCAGGATGGCATCCGTATCGAACTGCCCGGGGTACATAACCCCAAGCAGGCGAAAGAGGTGATCGGCGCCACCGCCTCGCTGGCCTTCTACGAGGCCAAAGCCGACAGCCACTTCTACATCGCCGATCGCAACGGTCAGGCCGTCGGCATGGCGCGCAAGCCGGTACTCACCGGCGAGCACATCGTCGATGCCCGCGCCAACATGGGCGAAATGGGGCAACCCCAGGTCAATATCGTGCTCGACACCTTGGGTGGCAGCAAGATGAACCAGTTCAGCCGCCAGCATGTGGGCAAGCCGATGGCGACCGTCTTCACCGAGTACAAGACCAACGCTCAGGGCAAACTGCGCGCCCAGAGCGAGGTGATCAACGTCGCCACCATCCAGACCGCCCTTGGCAACCAGTTCCGCATCACCGGCATTGGCAGTCTGCCAGAAGCGCAAGAGCTGGCCATGCTGCTGCGTGCCGGCGCCCTCACCGCCCCGCTCAAGATCCTGGAAGAACGCAGTATTGGCCCGACGCTGGGGATGCAGAATATCGAGGCGGGCTTCACCGCGCTGGCCTTCGGCATGGCGGGCATGATGCTGTTCATGATGGCCTGGTACCGCAAATTCGGCTGGGTTGCCATCACGGCGCTGGTCGCCAACCTGTTGATGCAGGTCGGCATGCTGGCAGTGCTGCCGGGCGCCGTGCTGACCCTGCCGGGGATCGCCGGTCTGGTGCTGACGGTGGGCATGGCGGTAGATACCCATGTGCTGATCTTCGAGCGGATCAGGGACCGTCTGCGAGAAGGGGGCTCACTGGCCAACGCCATCGACTTTGGCTATCGCTCGGCCTTCCACACCATATTCGATGCCAACATCACTACGCTCATCTGCGCCGTGGTGCTCTACTCCATCGGCTCCGGGCCGCTGCAGGGCTTCTCCATCACCCTCATTCTGGGTCTGCTCTCCAGCATGATCACCGGGATCTGGGGGACGCGCGCCATCATCAACCCCCTGTGGGGACGCAGCAGCGAGCGCACGCTGAAGGTGTAACGGGACAGCAGTCCCTCTGATGAGCGGCTTTGGCTGCGCCATCGGCCATGGATATGGCCGGGGCGGCCAAAGCAGAACACTATTTCCCGGCGTGTCGCGACACGTCGTGATGGGCCAACAGCCTGATGCTGGCTGGCCAAGGAGATAATTATGTTGAGAATGATCGTTGCCATGGGGCTGACCCGTTGGCGTTATATCGGCCTGTGGGCTTCCATCCTGCTGACCGTGGCCAGCGTCGCCATCTTGCTGGTGAACGGCCTGACACTGGGGCTCGATTTTACCGGCGGGATCCTGCTGGAGTTTCATATCCAGACCCTGAAAGAGGCCCATGAGCTCAATGCCATGCTGGTCTCCCCGCTGGCGGGAGCCGTTGAGCTGAGCTCGGCCGGTATTCCCGGCGAGTGGCTGATCAAGCTGCCCCCCCACGAACTGCCCTGGCCCGCGGCGGATCTCGCTACCATGCTGACCCAGCAACTGGGGATGCCGGTCGAGTTGCTGCGTACCACCATCGTCGGTCCCCAGGTGGGTGCCGAGCTGTTCCAGCAGGGGATGCTGGCGGTGCTGGTCGCTTCGCTGGCGATGTCGGCCTATCTGGCGTTTCGCTTCGAGTGGCGTCAGGCCATCGGCATCCTGCTCTCGGTGGTCCATGACGCCATCGTGGCGCTGGGGCTGCTGTCACTCTTTCAGATCGAGTTCGACCTGAACATCATCGCCGGTTTGATGGCGGTGATCGGCTACTCCCTCAACGACAGCATCGTCATCTCGGACAGGTTGCGGGATCTGCTGAGCTCGCGTACCCAGATGGGCATCCACGAGTGCTCCGATGTAGCCATCAAGGCGACCTTCAGTCGCACCATGATCACCTCGGGCACCACCCTGTTTACCGTGGGTGCGCTGCTGCTGTTTGGCGGTGACGCCCTCTACGGCTTCTCCTTCACCCTGTTTGCCGGGATCCTGGTCGGCACCGTCTCCTCCATCACCGTCGCCTCGACCGTGCAGGAGCTGCTGGGCCTCACCCCGCAGGCCTACCAAAAGAAGAGCGAGGAGCCACTGGCCAACGCAGCCTGAACCTTGTTAACCAGGCCCGGCTTACCGGGTCTCAACAAACCGGGCCCCTGCCAACCATTGGCAGGGGCTTTTCCCATTCCTCCTGTCAGTCTCTCGCCGTCCCTTTTGTTGCTCGGCTCGCCTCAATTGACAACTGACCATATTGAAAGCAATGACGGATCAACCCGTCATTTTTAATAACAAAAAGGTCATTTTATTACGTCGTAAACCATAAAATGTGACTGAAAGCACTTTCTTGAGGGCTCAAAGGAGGCAACATTGTAGTGATTTATCTACAAAGGGATATGAGATGTTGTTACAACCTGCCAATACAGCAAAATCCAGACAGTTGCTGAACGAGACCATGGCTTTGGTACTCGCAGGAGGGCGGGGTAGTCGCCTCAAACAGTTAACCGACAACCGTGCAAAACCTGCCGTTCATTTCGGCGGCAAATTCCGCATCATCGATTTCGTGCTCTCCAACTGCATCAACTCCGGCATTCGTCGGGTCGGTGTCGTGACCCAGTACAAATCCCACAGCCTGTTGCGCCATCTCCAATCGGGCTGGTCTTTCCTGCGCTACCAGATGAACGAGTTTATCGATCTGCTCCCTGCCCAGCAGCGGGTGGATGAGGTGAACTGGTATCGGGGTACCGCCGATGCGGTCTACCAGAATCTGGATATCATCCGCGATCACGCCCCCAAATATGTGGTGGTGCTGGCAGGCGATCACATCTACAAGATGGATTACGCCGCCATGCTGCTCGACCACGTCAATATGGGCGCCAAGGTGACCGTTGCCTGCATCGAGGTGCCACGCAGTGAAGCAAGCGCCTTCGGGGTAATGGCGGTGGATGATGATCGCAAGATCAATGCCTTCGTCGAAAAGCCTGCTAACCCGCCCGCCATGCCGGGCAAGGCCGACACCGCGCTGGCCTCCATGGGCGTCTATATCTTCGATGCGGAGTATCTCTATCAGCTGCTGGAAGAGGACATTGCCAACGAGCAGTCCCATCACGATTTCGGCATGGACGTGATCCCCCGCGTGGTGAAAGAGGGCACCGCATTCGCTCACCCGTTTGGCATGTCCTGTGTCGGCTGCTGTCCGGATCGCCGCCCCTACTGGCGCGATGTGGGCACCGTGGACTCCTTCTGGGAGGCCAATATGGATCTCGCTTCCGTCACGCCGGAGCTCGATATCTACGATCAGGACTGGCCCATCTGGACCAGTCAGAACATGACTCCTCCCGCCAAGTTCGTGCAGGACCGAAACGGCCAGCACGGCATGACCATCAACTCCATGTTTGCCGGGGGCACCATCGTCAGTGGCTCTTTCATCCTGAGTTCGGTGCTCTTTACCAATGTGCGGGTCGACTCCTTTTGCACTCTGGATCAGGCCGTTATCTTCCCGGGTGTGGAGATTGGTGCCGGTTGCCGACTGCGCCGGGTGGTGATCGACAAGGGGTGCAAACTGCCGGAAGGCACGGTGATCGGTGAAAACGCCGATGAAGATGCACGTCGCTTCCACCGCTCCGAGCAGGGCATAGTGCTGGTCACCCAGGGGATGCTCACTCGCCTGAACAAAGAGCTGCAGGGAAAACAAAAGCGCTGATCCGCAGCCAGACGGGATCCCCCTTCCTACCGCAAAGGGAGCCATGATGGCTCCCTATTTCTATGGCTGACCAGATAGCCACCTCACACCATCATTGCCATCGCGTTGCAGTCTCCCAGAGATACCATTTACTGTGGGTAAACAGCGGGGCAACGCAGCCCTAAGGTCGTAAACATTAAATTACACAAAAACCAGTAACCCTCCGAAAACCTCTCTGTATTATTCCTGTTTGCGCTATATAGCAGCTCCTTTATCTGACTTTTTAGCGGTAAACCCGCTAGTTTCACTTGATTGTTTGTTTTTACTTGGTAAGGTGAGGGCGGTTGCGTAACAAAGCAGGTACCAACGTAAATATATCGGTACAATCGCTTTTGGCTTAATACAGTAGAGAGAATGAAATCATGCAAAGAGACCCCCTGAACAACATCCATATCCAGTCCGAACAAGTGATGATCACGCCTGCCCAGCTCAAGGAGAAGTTACCCATCTCCGACAAGGCGCTGGCATTCGTGCAAGGGGCCCGAAATACCATCGCCGATATCATTCACCGCCGCGATCACCGGCTGCTGGTGATCTGTGGTCCCTGCTCCATCCACGATATGGACGCCGCCAAAGAGTACGCAACCAGACTCAAAGCGCTGCATGATGCCTATCAGGACTCTCTCTACATTGTCATGCGGGTCTACTTTGAGAAGCCGCGCACCACGGTCGGCTGGAAAGGCTTTATCAACGACCCCAATCTGGATGGCACCTTCGATGTGGAGCTGGGGCTGCACCGTGCCCGCGAGCTGCTCTGCTGGCTGGCGGAGCTGGAGTTGCCGCTGGCCACCGAAGCGCTCGACCCCATCAGCCCGCAATACCTGGCCGAGCTCTTCTCCTGGTCAGCCATCGGCGCGCGCACCACCGAATCCCAGACCCACAGGGAGATGGCGTCCGGCCTCTCCATGCCGGTCGGCTTCAAGAACGGCACCGACGGCAACCTGGGGACCGCCATCAATGCGCTGCAGGCGGCCTCCTCCCCTCACGCCTTTATGGGGATCAACCAGCAGGGCCAGGTGGCGTTGTTGCAGACCCAGGGCAACCCGGATGGCCACGTGATCCTGCGCGGCGGCAAACATCCCAACTACGACTCGGTCAACGTGTCGCTGGCGGAAGAGGCGCTGGAGAAAGCGGGCCTGCTGCCGAGCCTTGTGGTGGATTGCAGCCACGGCAACTCCAGCAAGGATCACCGTTTGCAGCCCAAGGTGGCCGACAACGTCATCCACCAGATCCAGGAGGGCAACCGCTCCATCATCGGGGTGATGCTCGAATCCAACCTGTTCGAGGGAAACCAGTCCAGTGAGCAGCCCAAAGAGCAGATGCGCTACGGGGTCTCCATCACCGATGCCTGCATCGACTGGGACACCACCGCCACCCTGCTGGCCCGCTGCCACAACCAGCTGGCTGACCCTCTCAAGGGCAGAACTGCGCGGTAAGCCGTGGTATTTTGTCGCAACCTATTGAACAATCGAGGTATCACCGCTGGTGGCATCAAGCCGCTCACGCCGTGATACCTTGTTGCATCTTGAATTTCAGGGCGCCGCCGCTCGCGGCGCCAGCAGGGACTGGATATGGCTGAAGAGTTGAATGTACTCAGGGACAAGATAGATGCGGTGGACAAGCAGCTGATCGATCTGCTGGCCGCCCGTCTGGCCCTAGTGGGAGAAGTGGGTGAGGTAAAGAGCCGCCACGGCCTGCCCATCTATGCACCGGATCGGGAAGCGAGCATGCTGGCTCGCCGCCGCGCCGAGGCTGAGCAGTTGGGGGTGCCCGGCGATCTCATCGAAGACGTGCTGCGCCGGGTGATGCGTGAATCTTATGCCAGCGAGAAAGATACCGGCTTCAAATGCATAAAGCCGGATCTTGGCAAGGTGGTCATCATCGGCGGTCAGGGCCAGCTTGGCCGCTTATTCGGCCATATGTTCAGCCTCTCAGGCTATCGGGTCGAGACCCTGGAACAAGCCGACTGGCCGCGCGCTGACGAGATCCTCGCCGGAGCCGGTCTGGTGATGGTGGCGGTGCCCATCGATATCACCTGCCAGATCATCGATCGCCTCGGCAACCTGCCCGCACACTGCCTGTTGGTGGATGTCACCAGCGTGAAGGCGGCGCCGCTCGAACATATGCTGACGGTGCACCAAGGGCCGGTACTGGGACTGCACCCCATGTTCGGGCCGGATGTGGCAAGCCTCGCCAAGCAGGTGATCGTCTGCTGTCAGGGTCGTGACCCCGCTGCCAGCCAATGGTTGCTGGATCAGATGACCATCTGGGGCGCCCGCTTGCAGCAGGTGGAAGCCAAGGCCCACGATGAGGCGATGACCCTCATTCAGGCACTGCGTCACTTCGCCACCTTTGCCTATGGCTGGCACCTCTCCCGGGAGCAGGCCAATCTGGATCGCCTGCTGAGTTTGAGCTCCCCCATCTACCGACTGGAGCTCGCTATGGTGGGGCGGCTGTTTGCCCAGGATCCCCACCTCTATGCCGACATCATTTTGTCGTCACCGCAGAATCTGGCGATGATCCGTCGCTACTACCAAAACTTCGGCGAAGCGCTGGGGCTGCTGGAGCGGGGGGACAGGGACGGTTTCATCGAGGCCTTCTCGCAAGTCTCCGGTTTCTTCGGTGAGCATGCCGACCAGTTCCTGCGTGAAAGCCGCATGCTGCTCGCCCAGGCCAACGACCGCCGCCAACACGGCTGATCCTGCAAAAGCCGCTACCTCATATCGCCAGAAAAGGAAGATAGCTGGACATCTTCCTTTTTGGGTAATGCCTCCAATCAGTTGAGATGGTGCCTTTCGATAAAAGCACCAATTACTTTCTCGTGGAGCTCAACGGAACGAGAGAAGCAGATGGTTTTGTGAGCCAATCGCTTGATGCGCGTTCTGAGCGTCAGGTTGTTACGCTCGATACGCTGGGTGAATATCTTCCCGGTCAGATGCATCTCGCTCGGTACCTCTCTGGCATAGCTTCCCCAGTCATCGCTGGTGATAAAACCAATCTGGAACGGAGATAGTAGGCTCAGCAAGCGGCGGCATGTCTCATCGTTGCGCGGGCCAAAGGTATATGCCACGACTCGTTTTCTCTTGGTATCAAAGGCATACCAAAGCCAATGTCGATGCTGTTTATTGCCGATCTTGTCATTGAACACCTCAGGTCATGGTGGCGACTGTACCACCTAAAATGGTGTCCGGGATGATTAGACCACTACATGTTGAGCAGGCTTAACCCAGCTGAACCCGAGTGCCCCTCTCATCGGCTCAGCCCGGGGACTTTCCCAGATAGCGCTCCACGATCACTTTCACCCCGTCACGTTTTTTGAGCTGATAGAGCTCCTTGTCAAACTGGTCGATAAAGGCCTGTTTGTAGGGATACTCCCCCTTGCGGCTATAGCCGAGGAACCCCTGTTCCTTGCTGAGCACCGGCCCCTGCTTGAGCAGGGACATATCGGCTACCGCCAGCTGCTCGGCCTTTATCATGTTGAGCAACTCATAGAGCAAGGAGAGGCGATCATTGATGGTGCAATCGACCCGGCCGCGGACAATCTTGAGCAGGTTCTCCCGATTGCTTTTCACCTCCTCCACGTCGATCTGCTTCTCTTTTACCGCCTGCCAGAAGGCATCACCGCCGACGGCAAAACCGGCGTTCATGCCAAAGCGCAAACCGTGATAGTCGAGCGGGAAGCTAGCCTGCGGGGTATTGGCCGCCACACTGGCGCCGCACATCACCACCAGCTCTTCATCCAGCATCGGCTGGGAGTAGGGCCACATATAAGGGCGGGTATCGGGCATGTAGTAGGGTGGAAAAATGGCGAAGGCGGTCCCCTGCTCCACCATGCTCAGACCGCGCCGCCACGGCATGGGCTTGAGCACTACCTCATAGTCAGACATAGCAGAGGTCACCTCGCGGATGATGTCGGCATAGATCCCCCTGACCTCCTCCCCCTCCTGCCAGGAGTAGGGGGGATAGGCGGCATCCGCGAGGATCTCGACCCGGGTCTTGGCGTGCGCCATCATGCACAACCCCAGCAACAAGCAACACCAGACTCGCATAAGCCAGCACCTTCTGAAAAAGCCTGTATCAAGCATAGCCATCCGCCGCGCCTTCCTCTGCTGGCGCGCCATATTTCATGCCATCTCTTCGTTGGCTGAAAAATGTTAATGAAATATTAAAACCATCCTTTATGCTGGAGAGCAATTGCTCTGAATGGATGGCCGCATATGGATGTGCAACTGCTTCTGCTCTACCTCTCCCCGATTTTTCTGGCCTTTATCGGCTGGGAGATGCTCTACCTGCGCAAACATGGCGCGGCCTTTCCAACCGCCACCTACCAGTGGCGGGATCTGTTCGCCAACGCCGCCCTGGCCCTGATGCACCAAGGGGGCGATGCGCTGGCGGCCATCGCCATTGCTTATCTGTATGACACCCTATGGGGCTGGCGGCTGTTCGATATCGAGCTGAATCTCTGGAGTGTGCTACTGCTGTTTCTGTTGCAGGATCTCTGTTACTGGCTGTTCCACTTCACCAGCCACCATGTGCGCTGGCTGTGGGCTTCCCACGTGGTACATCACAGCTCGGAGCGGCTCAACCTCTCCACCGCCTTTCGCCAGAGCCTGATGTATCCCATCTCCGGCATGTGGCTGTTCTGGATCCCGATGATTGTCATCGGCTTCCCGCCCGAGGCGGTGGTCGCCACCGTGCTGCTGAGTCTGGGCTTCCAGTTCTTCGTCCACACCCAGGTAGTGGGCAAACTCGGCTGGCTGGAGTGGATCTTCAACACCCCCTCCCACCACAGGGTGCATCACGCCAGCAACGCCAAGTACATAGACCGCAACTTTGCCGGGGTGCTGATCATCTGGGATCGGCTGTTCGGCACCTTTGTGGAAGAAGACCCGGCCGAGCCGTGCCGCTTCGGCATCACCAAGCCGATCCACAGCTTCAATCCCCTCACCCTCACCTTCCACGAGTGGCGCGACATGCTGCGCGACGCCCGTGGCCTGCCTTGGCGACAAAAACTCGCGGTGCTGTTTGGCAAACCGGCCGGACCTGCCAGCCGCTGAACCTTCGCCCCGAATCGCAACTCCCGGATAGCAAGCCCCTGATAACCAGTCCCTGAAAACAAGAGAGCGCCAC
>NZ_JBFODV010000023.1:0-4261 GCF_040908495.1 Aeromonas sp. R1-1
AGCACCACCAGATGGAGCTCGTCCACATCGGAGGCGATCTGCTCCTCCAGCAGGTAGGGGAGGGCCGCCGCCGACTGGCGGTTGTAGCGACCCGGCAGGGTGACGCGCCGGAAGATCAGATCGCTGCCCGGCACTAGCGTGACCACGGGGCGGCCACCGGCCCGCTCCTGCAGCTCGCTCAGGGCATCGGCCGAAGGTAGGGTGCCGGAGGCGATGATCTCCTGCTCCTGACCGGACCAGACCAGCCAGGCCACGGGTTGTTGTTTATTGGTCCCCAGTCGGATGACCAGACTTTCGCTCACGCATCTCTCTCCTGCGATACCGGTTTGCAAAGGGCGTTGTGCGCCCTGGCAACCGGTGCGCAGCCCGCAGGCTGCATCCAACATCTCTCGAACCCGCGGGCGAGGGCCCGCAGATGCGCTGTTTATTCGGCGCCACTACTGAGGCGGCGCAACATCACCAGTTTATTGTCCTTGCCCCGCTGGAACAGGGTTTCGAGCCAGGCCCGGTTGTCGCCGACCTCGGCCACGACTCGGGCTTCGAAGAAGTCGCTCTTGACCACCAGCGCCTCTTTCAGTCCTTTCACCGCATCGACCGGAGCGAGCATGTCTGTCATCAGCTTGCTCTCTTTCCACCCCTTCTGTGGCCGCTCATTCAGTACTCGCTTGGCGTCATCCAGCCCGATAGTACCCAGATAGAGGGCGACCAGCAGCTCGGGGCGCTGGGGGGCAAGGGTATTGATATTGATCTTCAACTTGTCGTTGGGCAGGGTGCAGACATAGGGAGCCAGTTTGGCATAGACCCTGGCCGTCACCCCGCGCATCGCCCGCAGCTCATCCTTGCCCAGCATCCACTGATTGGCGGTCAGGTAGGGTGGCTTGAGCCCCTCGTAATAGGCGTCCTCTGCACCAAGGCTGGAGACCAGCACCGTATCCTTGTCAGTCCAGTCACGGATGGCATCGGTGAGCTGGGCCGCCTCGTAATCATCCATCGCCAGCTGTTTGAGCAGTTCGCGAAACACCTGCACCGGATAGGGCTGCTGCGCCAGCTCCTCGCCGCTCCCCGCCTTGGAGGCCACGCTCAGGCTGTTGAGGTTGAAGCAGGATTGCAGGTCGGTCACCTCGCCCTTGAGCTGGCCATCGTCCACCGGAAACACAGTATTCTTGCGAGCCCAGTTCTGGCTGAGGTTAACCACCTCGGGGTTGTCCTTGAAATCCTGCGTCAGCACCTTGCTTACCAGCGCTTCTGCCGAGAGGGCATACCACCACGCTTGTTTGCCTGTGGTGATGTTGGCGGTGCGGCGCAGCTCAAGCTGCAGGCGGCCGCTCATATTGCTGGCGATGATCACCATCACCGAAAGGATCAGCAGCACCACCAGCAGCGCCATGCCGCGCTGGCGACCGGGAGCGGCGAGATTAGCCCGCATTGGCGCCCCCTCCGTTCTGGCTGTCACCATTACCGCCATTGGTATTGCCGTTGCCGCCGTTGTTCCCGTTGTTGCTGTTGTTGCCACCTTGGTTGGGGTTGCTGCTCTGGCTGTTCTCTTCGGCTCGCTGGCCACCGGCACCAATCAGGAACTGGCGGCGAATGGTGCCGTAATCTTCCAGATCCAGCTCCACTGCCAGCCCGTGGGGCAGCACGCTGCGCTGGGTCCACTCCTCTTTCCAGTTGCCCTTGTCGAAGAAGTAGAGGCGAAACGCCGTGACTCCCGCCAGCACCGGCTGGATGCGCGGCTCGGTGCCGATCACCGGATCCGGATAGAGGTAGCTCAGGCGCTCCAGCTTCTGATCCTTGAGACGCCAGCCGACCCGCTGCAGATGGGAGCGGGGCAGCATGCCGTCCGGGTTGAGCCAGCCGCTGCGCATAAAGGCCATGCCCCAGTCATCGCTCTGCTGGCCGAATCGGGAAGCCGCCAGCAGCACCTTGTTGTTCTCCCCCTCGATGCGACCGCTACGCGGCACCATCTGGGTGATATCTCGCTCCAGCAGGGTGAAGGCGAGCTGCAATTCGTTGAGGCGGGCCTCCTTGCGCTTGGCTACCTCGTCGCTGGTGAGCACCCCTTGTAGCACCTGATAGGCACCCATGCTGAGGCTGGCGAAGATGGCGATCGCCACCAGCATTTCGAGCAGGGTAAAACCGGCATGGCGGACGGGGCGAGGCGTGCGGGCGGATAGCTGGGTCATCGGCTGATATAGGTCCGCATCATGGCGACCGGGTTCTCGGCCTTGGCCTCGGTACGCACTTCCATATCGAGCGCCCGGAAGTTGTTGTCGGCGGTGGCGACGCCGCGATAGCGCCAGTACCAGGTGCTGCCCGCCATCTGCTCATCCCCTTCCACCCAGCTGTCACCAGGCCACTTGTTCTCGAGCTTCTGTTGCACCAGCTGGTTCTCTACCACCCAGGTGGCGAGTGTCTTCTGCTCCAGATAGTTGAGGGCCGAGAGGTGTTCGCTGGCGGTTTTCATTACCGCGAGACCCGCGATGGCAAAGACGGCCAGTGCGACCATGACTTCGAGTAGTGTCATGCCGCGGGCGTTCATTCGCTCACCTCTTCATCTTCATCGTCGGTGAGCAGGGTGAGGTGGCCGAACTCGTCCCCCTTGACGATGCGGGTGTAGCGGGCATCGTCATCCTGCTGGGTGAAGGTGAGCACGAACGGGCTCAGCTCGCCGCCCGGGAAGATGAGCAACTGCGGCGTGCGCTCCTTCTCGTCACGCTTCTGTTCGGTTTTCTCGTCGGAGTCCGGCTGCCAGCCAAAGCCTTCCAGCTCCAGCGCCAGCGTCATGTTCTCGGCCAGTTGCACCGGCCCCAGCTGCTTGTCGCCAGTCAGGGCCAGCCACTTGCGATCCTTGGCTTGGCGCTGCATGAATTGCCAGCCATTCTCCTCGACGCGAACGCCCACTAGCCGGCCATCCATCACCGCGTACTCTTGCGCCAGTTGCAGGGTTGCCATCAGGCGGCGCGCCTGCTTGTCGATCTCCCTGTCACCTTTTGCGCCACCCATGCTGAGGGTGACGGCTGTGGCTACCAGCCCCATCAGCATGGCGACCAGCAACACTTCCAGCAGGGTAAAGCCGGATTGACGGTGAGAGGAGAAAGCGCGCTTCATGCAGTCAGCTCACAATGAGTGCGGTGAGGAAGCATCACTTATTGGAAATCCTTCAGGTTCCAGTTGCCGATGTCGTCATCGGTACCGGCTTCACCATCCAGACCCATGGAGAAGATGTCGATCTTGCCGAACTGGCCCGGGCTCAGCAGCTGGTACGGGTTGCCCCAGGGATCTTGCGGCAGGCGCTTGATGTAGCCGCCATCGCGGTAGCTGCGCGGCGCCGGATCGATAGAAGGCTTGGTCACCAGCGCGTCCAGACCCTGTTCGGTGGTCGGGTAGCGGTTGTTGTCCAGCTTGTACATGTCGAGGGCGTTTTCCAGCGCCACGATATCGGAGACCGCTTTCTGCTGGTCTGCCTTCTCCTTGTTGCCCATCAGGTTGGGCACCACCAGACTGGCCAGAATGCCGAGGATCACGATGACCACCATGACTTCCAGCAGGGTAAAACCGGATTGACGACGTTTGTTCATGAGTTGCTCCGTAACGAATGAGATGGGATGGCCCATCAGAGAGTGATCACTGGGTGGGTTCGACGGGCCGCCAGCGGCGCCACCGAACACCGGAAACTTACATATTCACCATATTGTTGAGCTCGAGGATCGGCTGCAGGATCGACATCACGATAAACAGCACCACCCCGGCCATGGATACCACCAGCATGGGTTCGAACACCCCGAGGGCGATGTTGACCTGGGATTCAAACTCCCGATCCTGGTTGTCCGCCGCCCGCTCCAGCATGCTGTCGAGCTCGCCGCTCTGCTCGCCGGAGGCGATCATGTGCAGCATCATGGGCGGGAAAATCTTGGTCTCGGTCAGCGACTTGCGCAGACTGGTCCCCTCGCGCACCCGTTCGGCGGCCTCGAGAATGCGCATTCTGGCAAAGTCGTTGGAGAGCACTTCGCCGGCGATCTTCATCCCCTCCAGCAGCGGCACCGCGCTGGCGTTGAGGATGCTTAACGTGCGGGCGAAGCGGGCGGTGTTGAGACCGCGACTGACCCGGCCAATCACCGGCAGGCCGAGCAGCACCTGATGCCAGCGTCGGCGACGCTTTTCATCGGCGAGCCACCAGCGCCAGACAAAGCAGCCAAGGAAGATCAGCAGCAGAAACCAGAGGCCGTAGGCCTGCATCAGTTCGCTGGTACCGATGAGAAAG
>NZ_JBFODV010000230.1:0-2511 GCF_040908495.1 Aeromonas sp. R1-1
CTATCCATAGCGCACCTCCCGCACCTGACTGTCAATCGCCTCGCAACAGGCGCCGTGCACCCGCGCCAGCTCGGCCTCCAGCTCTGCCAGCGGTGTCTACTTCTGAGCCCCCTCATCGGCATGAATGGTGAAACGGGCCCGCTGTCGTGTGCAACGAACAGCGGGCCCGTTTTATTGCCTGTTTGTTGCAAGGGTTGAGGCGTCAGCCATCGCGCGCCGACCCCAGCTTGATATGACTCACAAAACGGTGCGCCGTGCAGTTAGCCAGCTCTCATTTTGGCGAGTTGGCCGCGTGAGGCGATAGCATGTTATGCCACTATTGGCTTCTTACTCCCGATCCTGGAGACAATAGTGCCCATCAATAACAAGATTATTCTGCCACTGCTGCTGAGCCTCGCCATCCTGCTGATCCCGACCCACTGGATCCCGCTGGAGGGGATCACCGTCATCGAGCAGCGGGTCGTGGCTATTTTCGTGCTGGCCGCCCTCTGCTGGATCCTGGAGCCCATCCCTATCTTCGCCACCTCGGTGCTGATCATCGTGCTGGAGCTGCTGCTGCTCTCTGACAAGGGGCTCTGGTTCATGACTGCCGACAAGGCCGAACCGGGGTTTGGTGAGTTGCTCAAGTCCACCGAGGTGATGGCGACGTTTGCCTCGCCGGTCATCATGCTGTTTCTCGGCGGTTTTTTCCTCGCTATTGCGGCGACCAAATACCATCTGGACGTCAATCTGGCGCGGGTGTTGCTGCGCCCGTTCGGTCAGGATCCCCGGATCGTCATGCTGGGGCTGATGTTGATCACCGCCACCTTCTCCATGTTCATGAGCAATACCGCCACCACCGCCATGATGCTGGCCATCCTTACCCCGGTGCTGGCGGCGTTCCCCGACAAAGACCCGGCCAAAATCGGCTTTGTGCTGGCCATTCCGCTGGCGGCCAACCTCGGGGGGATCGGCACTCCCATCGGCACTCCGCCCAACGCAGTGGCCCTCAAATACCTGACCGGCGAGCATGCCATCTCGTTCGGGCAGTGGATGGGATTTGCGGTGCCCTTCGTGGTACTGCTGTTGCTGCTTGGCTGGTTCCTGCTGGGGCGCTTCTTCCCGAGCACTCTAAAGCGGATGGATCTCAAGATTGAGGGGCGCTTTATGCAGACCCCTCGCGCCTGGGTGGTCTACCTCACCTTTATCACCACCATAGTGCTCTGGCTGCTGGGGGATCTGCACGGCATGAGCTCCTACGTGGTCGCCATGATCCCGGTAGCTGTGTTCCTGACCACCGGCATCATCACCAAGGACGATCTGCACAAGATCTCCCTCGACGTGCTCTGGCTGGTCTCGGGCGGTATCGCGCTGGGGCTGGCGCTGGAGGACTCCGGGTTGGCCGAGCGGCTCATCACCCATATTCCGTTCCACGAGTACTCCACGCTGGCGGTGCTGGTCGGCGCCTGTCTGCTGGCAGTGGTGATGGCCAACTTTATGTCCAACACCGCAACCGCCAACCTGCTGCTGCCACTGGTGGCTGCACTGGCGGTCAGCATGCCGGAGTTGGCCGAGTGGGGCGGCAGTCATACCCTGATCCTGGCGGTTACCATCTCGGTCTCGCTCGGGATGTCGCTGCCCATTAGTACCCCGCCCAATGCGCTGGCCCACGCCACCGGTCTGGTGGAGAGTCACCAGATGGTGCGTATCGGTGTCATCATGGGGTTGGTCGGCACACTGCTGGCTATGGTATGGATCTACCAGATTGCCGCTTGGGGGTTGATCTAGTTGCTAGTCCGTTTGTCCGATAAGAAAGGCTATGTCCCAATTACGTGTTGCATTGGGTGCCCCAGCACCTCATGCAAACATGCTTTGATATTCACCCCCATCCCGTAACGCCCCAGCATTCTGCGCCAACCCAGGTAGTTCTTCAGGTAGTGCGTCGCCACGCCATGAAACCGCTCCATCCACTCTTTCAACCGATGGTGATACCCGTTTACGTGCTGGATGTGATACGCACCGACCACCCGTTCGCCTTGACGATTGCACACCACCTGATGGGTTACACCCTGTACAGTCATACACACCCGCACCATCGCTACACAGCACCGCATCCGGTGACACTAACTGCTTCAACACTGCGATGACTGTCTCGGCATCTATTTTCTCCAATTGAAAATCCGCATGGTGGCTTGCACGGTCTTGTACCACCATCACCGGGATGTAATCGGGCCCTGTTCCACAAGTTCGGCCTTTACCACCGCGATGGCGTGGTGGACGCGGTAGGTCCCGTTGCCCCTTGAACGATTCAAGGAGGAAGGTCTCATCAACCTCAACGATGCCCTCTTCCCGGGGGGCCTGATGGGTTACCATCGCGCGCAAGAAGCGGTGATGCCAGAGGAACGCGGTGTTTTTGCTGACCCCACAGCGCCGCGTGGCCTGGCGGACAGTCAGTCCTTCGATGAGGGCTTGCGCGTAGTCTTCCCAGCACTGTGCTTTACGCAATCTGGCCAAGGGCGTCTTGGTCAGAAC
>NZ_JBFODV010000231.1:0-3997 GCF_040908495.1 Aeromonas sp. R1-1
GCTATCCAGCTCGTCGAAGCGACGGCCATACTGCCCCTGCGAGTGCATCGATTGGCGGCCATCCCGTTCCACCAGCGCCGAGGTGTAGCAGCCGACGCTGAACTCGCCGTGCTGGCAGAGGGTGCCCTGACTGTTGGCGAGCCAGATCTGGCTCTCCCCTTCAAAGAAGCTGTTGTAGGGGGCGCCGCTCACATCGGGCATGGCCAGCATGTCAGATTCCAGACGCAGGGCCAGAGCGATCTTCTCCTCAACCGGCGTGGTATCGGGCTGGTTGATCTCGGCGCAATCTGTGGTGATCCGGCTATTGGCCACCGAGATGCGCTGATCCGCATCCACCTTGGCAAAGCGGCTGGCATCGAGCGCATCCTGCAGCATGGCATCCAGCGCCAGCTCATCGAGGGATTCCGAGTAGGCGATGCCGACCCGACCTTCTTTGATCAGGCGAATGCCGAGTTGCTGGCTGCTGGTGACCTTGTATTCACCCAGCTCGCCCTTGTCTGCCTTGAGGGAGAAGGCCTTCTCCTGATTAGCGATGATGTCTGCCTCGGCGCCGAGGTCGGCCACCTTGCCTAGCAGGCGGGTGAGCAGTTGGTTCATGTCAAGTTGGCTCATCAGGCGTTCCCTCCCACCAGGATATTATCCACTTTCAGCGCCGGCTGGCCCACCGAGGTGGGGACCGAGCCCGAGACAGAGCCGCACATGCCAGCAGCCAGCGCCAGATTGCGGCCCACCATGGAGATCTCTTTCAGCACCTGCGGGCCGGTGCCGATCAGGGTGGCTGACTTGAGCGGCTTGGTGATTTTGCCGTGCTCGATGAGGTAGGCCTCCTGCACATTGAAGTTGAATTCACCGGTGCCGGGCTGTACCGAGCCGCCCCCCATCTTCTTGGCATAGATGCCATGTTCGACGGTGGCCAGCATATCGTCGAGGCTGTGGTTGCCCGGCTCGATATAGGTGTTGCGCATGCGCGAGGTGGGGGCGTACTTGTACGATTCGCGCCGACCCGAGCCGGTGCGGGCGTAGCCCGTCTTGAGGGCCCCCATTCTGTCCACCAGAAAGCCGGTCAGAACGCCGTCCTTGATGAGCTGGGTATGCTGGGTCGCCATCCCCTCGTCATCGACGTTGATGGAGCCCCAGGCGTTGCTCTGCAAGCCTTCATCCACCGCATTGACCACCGGATTGGCGATGAGCTGGCCCATCTTGTCGTGGAATACCGACGCCTTCTTGGCCACCGAGGTGGTCTCCAGCAGATGGCCGCACGCCTCGTGGAAGATGACGCCGCCAAAGCCGTTCTCCATGATGACCGGCAGGGTGCCGCTCGGGCAGGGAGCCGCGCCCAGTTTCACCAGTGCCTGACGGGTGGCGGTGAGGGCCAGCTCGCGCGGATCGATGCGATCGGCATGCTCCCAGCCCATTAGGGCGCCGGGAGCCTCGTAACCGACGCTCTGCTCGCTCCCTTCCATGGCGATGGTCTGGGCCATGATGCGGTTGTAGTGGCGGCGATCGGCTACTTGCAGCCCTTCGCTGTTGAAGATTTCCACCTCCTGCTCCCAGCCCAGCACGTTGCCGGAGAACTGGCTCACCTTGCTGCTCTCGGCGCGGGCCACCGCATCCATGGCGTGCAGATAGGCGATTTTCTGCTCCAGCAGCTTGTCTGCCGAGAGCGGCAGCTCGACTGGGTTGCGATCGCTCAGGCGGGTGAAATCGAAGGCGGTGGCGGTCACCACGGGGTCGCGGCGGTCTTTGGCCGCCAGCAGGGTGACGATGCGCAGCAGCTCGTCTCGGCTGGCTTGGTTGGTGTAGCCGTAGAGCACCTTGTGGCCGTAACAGAGGCGCACACCGATGCCGAAATCGAGGCCGCCGCTGATGTTCTCTATCTGGCTGGAGAGCAGGCTGAGCTGGCTGCGGCGCTTGCGCTCGACAAACAGCTCGGCAAAATCGGCACCCAGCGCAAGCGCGTGATCGAGCACGTCACGGGCGATGGCGGGGGCCAACAGGGAGAATGGGGTCATAGAATATCCTTTTCTGGTCTGTCCGTTTGCTTCCGACATCCGGCTCTGATTGTTATGGGATGTCGAGTCCATTGTTGCAGACCAGCACAAAAAAGTCGCTATAGCGTCATGCGATGATACCGATTGAGAAAATCGGTGCGATAACTGCGCCCGGCGGCCAGGGCCAGGCGCTCAGGGTCGTTTTGCCAAAACGTGGGAAAGATCAGAGCAAGGCGTGGATTTCGCTCAGGATCTGCTCGACCCACTGCTCGATGCGCGGATCGGTCTGGTCATACTGATTGGCATCATCGAGGGCCAGCCCGACGAAGTGACGGCCATCATCGATCAGTGCCTTGGAGGCATCGAATTCGTACCCTTCGTTGGGCCAGTAGCCCACCAGCTTGACTCCTTTTGGCACCAGCTGATCGTGCAGCATGCCGAGGGCGTCCTGGAACCATTCGCCATAACCGAGCTGATCGCCGAGGCCAAACAGGGCCACGATGCGTCCCTCCAGATGGAGATCGGCGATATCTTCCCAGCGGGACTCCCAGTCCTCCTGCAGTTCGCCAAAATCCCAGGTGGAGATGCCGAGGATCAGGATCTCGTAATCCTCCATCCGGCGCAGGGAGACATCCTTGATATTGTGAATATCCACCAGCTCGGGGCCGATGAGGGCGCGGATCTTCTCGGCAGCCATCTCGGTGTAGCAGGTGGTGGAACCGTAAAACAGACCAATCTTCATCGCTCTTCTCTCTGTTGGCGCTTTCTCGCTTGCTTTTGGCGCGTTCTCGCATGCTCGTGTGGGCTGCGCCATGTTGGCAACACGATGGGTAACGTAAGGGGAGGGTGCCAGTCTAGCAGATTGCCATTCGACCTTCACCGCCCGGCAAGGGACGTGGCAAACGAGCCTTATCTTTCCAATGAAAGTGCCTTGTCTTTCCAAGGAGTTGGCGCGTTACAATGGGCCATCTTTCCCCTGATTGCAGCGCACCATGAGCAAGCCCGACCCACATCCCCTGATTGAACCCTTCCTCGACGCCCTCTGGCTGGAGCGGGGATTGTCTGACAACACGGTCAGCTCCTATCGCAGCGATCTGGAGAAGTTCTCCCTCTGGCTCGATGAGCAGGGGAGCTCGCTGCTGCTGGCAGGGATGGACGAGATCCAGCACTACCTCGCCTGGCGGGTCGATCACCAGTTTGCGGCCAGCAGCACAGCCCGCTTCCTGTCGGCCCTGCGCCGCTTTTACCAGTATCTCAACCGCGAGAAGCTGCGCAGCGACGATCCGACCGTGCTGCTGGAGGGGCCCAAGCTGCCGAAAAAACTCCCCTCAGATTTAAGCGAAACGGAAGTGGAGGCACTCTTGAGTGCGCCGCTGGTGGATGACCCGCTGGAGTTGCGGGACAAGGCAATGCTGGAGCTGCTCTACGCCACCGGCTTGCGGGTTTCCGAGCTGGTGGGGCTCACTGCCGAGCATGTCAGTTTGCGTCAGGGTTTGGTGCGGGTGGTCGGCAAGGGCAACAAGGAGCGGCTGGTACCGATGGGCGAGGAGGCGATGCACTGGCTGGAGCGTTACTACCGGGAGGCCCGCACCCTGCTGCTGGGGGGCACCAGCTCGGATGTGGTGTTTCCCTCCAAGCAGGCCCGTATGATGACCCGCCAGACCTTCTGGCATCGCATCAAGCTCTATGCCCTGCGGGCCGGGATCAACGGTGAGCTCTCCCCCCATACCTTGCGCCACGCCTTCGCCACCCATCTACTCAACTACGGCGCCGATCTGCGGGTTGTGCAGATGCTGCTGGGCCATGCGGATCTCTCCACCACCCAGATTTACACTCATGTGGCCAACGAGCGACTCAAGGTGCTGCACGGGGAGCACCACCCCAGAGCCTGAGTGGCTGGCCTCCCAAAAACAAAAAACCGCCAGCAGGCGGTTTTTTTATCTCTACACGACAGGAGATGGCGCTTATTTCCCTTGTTGGGATTTCAGCAGATCACGGATCTCGGT
>NZ_JBFODV010000232.1:0-6322 GCF_040908495.1 Aeromonas sp. R1-1
CTCACATCCAAATCGGGGCCTGACCGCGCGCTTTGGCAGTCAGGCCCCGATTTGTTACCCTGTGCGCCCCCTGCTTGAGGTAACCCCTGTGCCACACTCTGACGCCATCCCCGCTTCCCGGCCATTTAACGACCAGCACGCCCACGTTCGAGCTGCCTTTGTGGCGCGTCTCAAACCCGGTGCTCACCTGCTCAATGGTCAATGCGGTACGGGGGAGGATCTGTGCTGGCTGCGTGCAGAAGGGTATGTGGTCACCGCCTGTGAAGCGGTACTGGCCGACGCCAAAGTCGCCTCGCAGCAATCCGGACAAGCAGTGCGGGTCTGCCCGCTGGCGAAGATGCTCTCGGTGCTCCCTTACGATGGCATCTGGCTAAGCCGCCCGCTTGATGGCGACGTGTCCACCCTTGTCCACCTGTTGCAACCGCTGGCGACCCTGCTCAAAGCGGGCGCTCCGCTCTGCTTCCCCCTGCAGCCAAGCGGCAAGATAAGTCACGCTCAGCTACAGCAACTGGTCACCACATCCGGGATAGCGCTGCAACTGGCGCCGATGGAAACCGCCTCGACCAACACGCCATCATGCACAAGTCAACACGCCAGCCAGTACGTCATGTTGCTGCGTGGCGATCATCAGGCCACCTAACGGGCTAATTCATCACGGATTTTCCCGTTCAACACTAAGCCGACAGCTAGTCGGCGATCTTGGCTTTCGACAATATTTAACTCGGCGTTAACGCAGAAAAGGCAGACATAACACGGCCGACGTGTTAAAAAGTGTGATTAATATCAAAATTTAATAACAAAACAGACAATACAACCAACTCCGGATTTCCTTATGAAACTTGTCCTGAAACTCATTGCTGGCATCCTTGCCGGTCTCTTGCTCGGTCTCTACGCCCCTGAGTGGGTGGCGCGCGTGCTGTTTACGGCCAAGACAGTGATAGGTCAGCTCATCACCTTCACCATTCCGCTCATCATTCTGTTCTTTATCATGAGCGGCATCGCCAGCCTGCCGAAAAACTCCGGCACGCTGCTGGGCAAAACCGTGGCCCTCTCCTACTGCTCCACCATTCTGGCAGGGCTGTTCGCCTTTACCGTGGCGAGCCACCTGATCCCGCAGTTCACCACCGCCGCCGAGCCCACCACGGCCACGGCTATCAAGCTCGCCTCCTACGTCAATCTGGAGATCCCGCCGCTATTTGGCGTGATGTCGGCACTGGCCGCCGCCTTTGTGTTCGGCATCGGCATCAGCGCCACCCAGGCCACCGATCTGCGCCGGGTCGCCGATCAGGGTCGTGACATCATCGACCGCCTGCTGGCAAAGGTGATCATCCCGCTGCTGCCGTTCTACATCGCCGGCGTCTTTGTCGAAATGACGGTGGAAGGCACCGTATTCGCCACCCTGAAAACCTTCGGCGTGGTGCTGGTGATGGCGATCCTGATGCACTGGATCTGGCTCTCCGTGCTGTTTATCGGCACCGGTCTGGCCCTTGGCCGCTCACCGGCCCAGCTCATCAAGAACATGCTGCCGGCCTACTTCACCGCGCTGGGGACCATGTCGAGCGCCGCCACCATTCCGGTCGCCCTGCAATCGAGCAAGAACAACGGGGTGAGCGACGGTATCGCCAACTTCACAGTACCGCTGTGTGCCACCATTCACCTCTGTGGCTCCACCATTACCCTGGTCACCTGTGCCACCGCGGTGATGTTCCTCTCCGAGCATCTGGCCATTCCGGGCATCGAGACCATGCTCCCCTTCATCATGATGCTGGGGGTGATCATGATCGCCGCACCGGGCGCACCGGGTGGTGGCGTGATGTCGGCGCTGGGCCTGCTCACCTCCATGCTCGGCTTTGGTGAAGCCTCCATCGCCCTGATGATCGCCCTCTATCTGGCGCAGGACAGCTTCGGCACCGCCTGCAACGTCACCGGTGACGGCGTGATTGCCCTGTGGGCGGATCGCTTCGCCAACGGTAGCGAGAACGCAGCCCCCGAGGCCGAGGCCGAACAGGCGTAAGCGCGTCGGGAAGGCAACCGCCATCCTCTGCAAAACCGCAGGCCCGAACCATGTTCGGGCCTGCGTCGTTTCTGCCACCTTCACAGTGTTTGTGCGTATTCCTCCTCCCTCTCTTTACCCCCCTCTGCCGTAAACAGCATTCGCGCAGCTCTCTACACTCGACAAAATTATTGGCATATGCCACATATGAGCGTATAAATGGCTTATGCCAATTAGGAGCCACCATGCCAAGACCCAAGATTGCCCGCCAGATCTGTGGCCGCCCCGCCAACAGCTGCTTCAAACCCAACGGCCGCCCCATGCATCAGCTGGAACAGGTCACGCTGGCCCCTGACGAGTTCGAGGCATTGCGCCTCGTCGACCTTCAAGGAATGCAGCAGCAGGAGGCCGCCCTGGTGATGGGGGTCTCCCGCCAGACCCTGGCCAATATCCTGAAAAAAGGGCGCTACAAGGTGGTGGAGTGTCTGAGTCTGGGCAAGGCATTGATGATGCAACCCGCCGAGCCCGACCACCCAACCAGTGGAGAAGAGCCGACATGAATGCTGTCACAACCATGACCACCAACCCCAGCAACAGCGCCCTGATGCTGAGTCAGGGGTTGCTGGCTGGCCACTTTACCCGTGCCGAGCAGCTGCAAATTCTTAACCCCGAAGGGAACGTCATCGCCACCCAGGCTAACCCGGCCGCCGCCGAAGGCTGCCACGGCAAGCAAGCGCTGCTCGACGCCCTCACCCATCATCAGGTGGGTCAGGTGGTGGTGCGCAATATCGGCGAGCGGATGCTGGGTCGCCTGCTGGCGGTCAATATCCGGGTTCTGCAGTGCCGCTCTGCCCGCCTGCCGCTGCCCGCGCTGCTGGCCCCCGCTAATCTGCAACCTCTAACCGAGGCCAGTCAGGGGCGTCCGTCTCGCCGTCATCAGAGCAAATCTGCGATCCGTGCCATCCAGCCCGTCGGCGCAGGCCAGAGTCATAGCCATTGTCATGGTGGTTGCAACAGTGGCTCCGATCACTGTTGCACCAGTAGTGGCAATCAGGCAGAGAGCTCACGACAAGGCCATACTTGTTGCCACGGCAGTGAAGGCGCCAACCAGCAGGGCGGTTGCTGCCATCATCACTGATGCCATCGCCGTGCATGTCATCACCATCAAGGAGAAGAGATCATGTCCATCTGGTTGTTGAGCCTGCTCGCCTCGTTCGTGCTGATCCTGGCCATGGGCACCATCATCTGGTGGCGCCAATACCAGCTTGCCCAGAAGCGGGAAGATAAAGAAGTGCGTCCCTGTGGCTGCTCCAGCGCCTGCGCGGATCACCTCTATCAAATCAGCGAGCCGACGCCCAAAAAGTAACCTGACCGCAGCCGCCATAGCCGCAGATAGAAGGTCGGCAAACTAAAGGCGCATTTAATAGAAAGACGTATAAATAGAGAGGGGGCACCTGCTGGTGCCCCCTCTCTTGTTACGCTTTTCATTCATGCTTGTTCCGCCACTTTGCCCTTAGGCTCATCACACGCGCTCAACCCGGCTCGGCGCCGCTGGGCGCCACACTCGGAGTGCAGGCCGGATCCTGATACTGCTGATAGATGGCATAAAACTCGGCCTTGTTGTGCAGGGCTGCGGCGACACAGGCGGGATCAAACTGGCTGCCGGCATGCTCTTCCAGATAGGCAAACGCCGTATCGAACGGCCAAGCCTTCTTGTAGGGGCGCTCGCTGGTCAGGGCATCAAACACATCGGCCACCGTCACGATGCGCGCCGCCAGCGGGATCGCCTCCCCCGCCAACCCCAGCGGATAGCCGGTGCCGTCAAAGCGTTCGTGATGGCTGGCGATGATATTGGTCAGCATGTCAGTGTGATGAATGCCATCGAGACCAAACTCGTTGATCATCAGGCTGATCATCTCCCGCCCCTTGCCTGGGTGGATCTTCATGATCTCGAACTCTTCCGGCGTCAGCTTGCCCGGCTTGAGTAAAATGGCATCCGGCACCGCGATCTTGCCGATGTCGTGCAGCTCGGAGAAGAGGTAGATAAACTCCACCTCCTCATCGCTCAGCCCGCAAGTCGGGGCCAGCGTCTTGGCGATCAGCCGGGAGTAGGCCGACATCCGGTGCAGATGGTTGGCGGTCTCTTCATCCCGATAACGGCTAAACTCCCGCGCCGTGGTCAGCGCGCCGCCAAGGGTCTGGATGGAGAAAAACTCCACCGCAATGATGGCCGAGAGCGCCTGGGCATAGGCCGACAGCTCGCTGCGGATCGGCTCCTCGAAATATCCCGGCTCCATGGCATCGCAAAACAGAAAGCCAAACAGCTTGCTGTTGAACAGCAGCGGCTCGGTATAGCTGGAGGCATAACCTGCCTCCAGCACCTTGCGGCTGTGCTCCGACGCCGAGCCACGCAGGGCATCCAGATTGCCGAGTACCCGGGGCTGCTTGTGCTCCGCCAGATAACTCAGGGAGGGGACATCGCTCAGCTTCACCTCATATTGCACCAGCGGCGAGGGCCCCTCGGTGCTGTGGGCAAAGGTCTTGAGCTGATCGGTATGGGGATCGTAAATCGCGATGGCCACCCGACTCAGCTTGTCAAAGCGCTGCCTGAGCGTGGCATGTACGCTTTGCATTTTTTCGCCAAATGAACTTTCCATCGCCTTCTCCAACGGGACCCCGTGATGGAAGTATAGTGACTCCCTTTGACGCTCTCCCCGCCACGGCGTCAAAATTGACAGAAAAATCAACAAAACAGCATCCCCACAACAAGCCCGCACGGCAGAGGCAATAGCCCTACCAAGGGCGCGCCATCACCGGCTGCTCGTGCAACCCAATCTTGCCTGGTCGGAGATATTGTTCGGTTCTGCCATGCTGGCTGTATAGTTTTTGGTTAACCATTCCGGTAAAATCCGCGCCCTTAAAGAAGAGCCACCTAAGAGTGATTGAGCGATGTCCAACACAAAACAGGCCCCCAAAGTAGGATTCGTCTCCTTGGGTTGCCCCAAAAACCTGGTCGATTCAGAACGCATCCTGACCCAGCTGCGTACCGAAGGGTACGATGTGGTGCCCAGCTATGACGATGCCGAGCTGGTCGTCGTCAACACCTGCGGCTTTATCGACAGCGCGGTGCAAGAGTCGCTGGAAGCGATCGGCGAAGCGCTGGCCGAGAACGGCAAGGTGATCGTCACCGGTTGCCTCGGCGCCAAAGAGAATCAGATCCGCGAGATCCACCCCAAGGTGCTCGAGATCACCGGCCCCCACGCCTATGAAGAGGTGCTGGGTCACGTCCACAAATATGTGGAGAAGCCGCAGCACAACCCCTTTACCAGTCTGGTACCGGCCCACGGCGTCAAGCTGACCCCGCGCCACTACGCCTATCTGAAGATTTCCGAAGGGTGCAACCACCGCTGCACCTTCTGCATCATCCCCTCCATGCGCGGGGATCTGGTGAGCCGCCCCATCGGCGACGTGCTGGCAGAAGCCAAGCGCCTGAAAGAGGCGGGCGTGAAGGAGCTGCTGGTGATCTCCCAGGACACCTCCGCCTACGGCGTCGATGTGAAGCACCGCACCGGTTTCTACGACGGCATGCCGGTCAAGACCAGCATGGTCGCCCTGTGCGAAGAGCTGGCCAAGCTCGACATCTGGGTACGCCTGCACTACGTCTACCCCTACCCGCACGTAGATGACGTCATCCCGCTGATGCGCGATGGCAAGGTACTGCCCTACCTCGATATTCCGCTGCAGCACGCCAGCCCGCGCATCCTCAAACTGATGAAGCGCCCGGGCACCGTCGAGCGCACCCTGGAGCGGATCCAGAAGTGGCGCGAGATCTGCCCGCAGATCACCCTGCGCTCCACCTTTATCGTCGGCTTCCCGGGCGAGACCGAGGAAGATTTCCAGATGCTGCTGGACTTCATCGACAAGGCGGAGCTGGATCGGGTCGGCTGCTTCAAATACAGCCCGGTCGAAGGGGCACTGGCCAACGAGCTGCCGGATCCGGTACCGGAAGCCGTACAGGAAGAGCGCTTCCAGCGCTTTATGGAGCTGCAACAGCAGGTCTCCATCCGCAAGCTGGCCCGCAAAGTGGGTCAGGAGATGACCGTTATCATCGACGAGGTGGACGAAGAGGGCGCCACTGGCCGCTCCTTTGCCGATGCACCGGAGATCGATGGTCTGGTCTACCTCAACGGCGAAACCGGCCTCAAGCCGGGGGACATGGTCAAGGTACGGATCGACGAATCCGACGAATATGACCTGTGGGCCAGCCTGATCAGCTAATTGAGGCTTTACCAACCAAATGAAAAAAGCGCCTGCGGGCGCTTTTTTATT
>NZ_JBFODV010000233.1:0-2759 GCF_040908495.1 Aeromonas sp. R1-1
ACAGGTGTTGAAAGGCTGGGGTATCCATGATGGTAGACCTCAAGGTGATGGCCTACTTCAAGATTAGCCTTTCAACACGTAATTGGGACAGAGCTATAGAAAAGGCCCTGCCAATGGCAGGGCCCAGGTTTTTCAAGGATGAACCGAATAAAGCATCAGAAGCGGTAGTCGGCAGTCACTTTGAACTCGGTACCCGGCGATGCGTAACCATAAGCGGGGGCGTAATCACGATCGAACACGTTATCGATACGTCCACCCAAGGTAAATTGCTGAGTCAACTCGTAACTGGCAGCCAGGTTCAACAGCGTATAGGCACTGAGTTCCACCCGCTGGCTAGTCGCCCAGTTGTTGTCATAGCGCTTGCCGACATAGAGCAGCTCAGCAGTCAGTGTTGCTGCATCGAATCGGGTATCTGCAATCCAGCTGCCTTTATGCTCAGCTCTACGCAACAACTGCAAATCCTGGTTACCCGTATCTTTGGCTCGGGTGTAGTCGTAACTTAGACGATGATGCACTGGTCCGGTGTCGATGCCGAACTCCGTTTCCACCCCTTTGATATCTGCAGTGGTATTTTTGGGATTACAGGTGTTGCTCATGCTGGTCAGGCAATAAATCAGATTGTCGATGCGGTTACGATACAGATTCACAGACCAATCCCATACCGAATAGCGACCTGACAGACCCAACTCCAGGTTTTTGCTCTCTTCCGGCTTGAGTGTCGGATTCTCAAACCCAGGATAATAGAGCTGGTTGAAGGTCGGCGCTTTGAAGCCAGTACCGTAGCTCAGCCGGACATTATGGTTCTCATCGATATCCAGCCCGCTGGCGGCAGACCAGGTGTTGTGACGACCATATTGCTGGTTGTCATCGGTACGACCTGACAGCTCCCACAGCAGCGCCTGCCAACGGTAGCTCCCTACGGCAAACAGACCGGTATTGTCGCGGTCGGGGGCATTGAAAGCTTTATTAGACCCTCGAGAATCTGACTTCATCTCCTCACGCTGCCAATCTGCACCGCCTGTCAGGCTGACCCCTTCAATACCACTCCAGCTATTGATCCAGGATAAGCGTGTCAAACCTGTATGAATGGGCTGGCCAGTCTCTTCCCCATTACTCTCCAGCCAGTTCTTAAGCTTGTTCTCACCGTAACTGGCTTCAAATCGACTGATCAGATCCTTACTCTGGAACTTAAGACCACCGTCATATTGGAAAGCCTGAACCCGACTTTGATCTGATGATGGAACGCCGGGCGCAAGCCAGTCTTCACCACCATCTATATCAGTGAGGTTGTTATAACCCTGCGCGTTAATGTCGGCACTCCAAGCATCATTGAAACGGTGATTCAGACCAATCTGGCCATTCAAACCAGCAAACCCATCCCGATCAGGCTGTATAGGGGTAGAGCCATCTTGCGCCTTAATATCAAAACCATCGGTACGTTCGTAGCCGATCAGCATGTTCATATCGGTTTTTTGGCCCAATGACTGAACCGTTCTTAGCTCACCCTGACCATAGCCATGGCTGCCAGCGCCGCCCTTCAAATGTGTCTCACTGCCATTCTTGGCGGATGTTTTGGTGATGAGGTTGATCACCCCGCCGATGGCATCGGAACCATACACCGCCGCGCGTGGGCCACGGATATACTCGATGCGCTCGATATTGCCGAGCGGGATTTGGCTGAGATCGGGCGTGCCCGCCACCATGGCGGCAATCGGGCGACCATTCATCAAGACCAGAGAGTGGTTGGAGTTGGTTCCACGGATAAACAGGCTGCTGATGTGCCCCCGGCCTCCCAGAGTCGCCATCTGCACGCCGGGCAGGGTTTTCAGCAAATCAGGCAAACTCTGCACCTGACGAGATTCGATCTCGGCACGATCGATCACCACAACGGGCGCCAGCACCGAGCTGACCGGTTGTTCCACGCGGTTGGCCGTAATGACCAGAGTTGGATTGATGGGGATGGTAGTTTGGGCAAACGCCGCCGTCGGCAACAGGGCAGCCGCCAGAAATTTCTTCGACATGAGAGATCCTTAAGTTCGCGTAAGTATCTACTTCGTGGCCGGTTTCTCTCGGCCCGAAATACGAACTCTGGCAGGTCTTCGGGCTCGGGGGCTGATAGCCTACGGCGACGGCTTCCCGCCTGACGGCAGTGCCCTGATGTCGCTTCGTTCCCCCTTACCGCTGCGCGCCAGCTCCGGATTCTCACCGGATTCCCTATTAAGCATGATGCGCCAAAGCGGGAGGATTATAGGCAGAGCAAAGCTGGATGTATAGCCATCCAGATTTCTATTTATTGCCAGCCAGCGCCGCCAGCCGCTGCTGGGCCCCCTCCATCACCGCCTGTACCCCGGGATGAGAGAGATGGCGTCCTGCCGAGACCAGATAATAAGAGAGGGTAACGTCGGTGAGGGTCGCAATTCGCTCCACCCCGTAGAGGCGACCAATTTCGTCAGCCATCGCCAGCGGCGCCGGGAAGATCCCCATCCCCGCCTTGCCGAACGACTTCATCAGGGTGGAGTCATCAAACTGCCCCACCAGATGGGGATGAATGCCCTGCTGGCGATACCACTCCAGCAGCCGATCGTGGGTGGCAGACTTCTCTCCGGGAATAAGCAACGGCAACCCCTCCAGCGAGGCGGGAAAACCGTCCCGCGCCCGCGCCGCCAGCTCCGGGCTGGCAAACAGTGCCAGCGGGCTGCGCCCCAGCTCGTGGTTATAGCCACGCACGCCGCTGTCGGGAGGGAGCGGGCGATCGATCA
>NZ_JBFODV010000234.1:0-1142 GCF_040908495.1 Aeromonas sp. R1-1
GCTGTTCGTTGCACACGACAGCGGGCCCGTTTCACCATTCATGCCGATGAGGGGGCTCAGAAGTAGATGCGGGTCACCGACTCGATGACGCAACCCGGGCGGCGGATCCCTTCGATCTCAACCTTGATCTCTTTGAGCAACTCCAGCCCACCCTTGATGGGGGTGACCCGGGCCAGCTTGGTACGGGCGCGGATATTGCTGTCCACCTTGATGGGGTACGGGAAACGTACCTGATCCAGCCCGAAGTTCACCACCATGCGGGCGGTCGGGAACTCGGGGGTGGCCTCATCGACCGAGCCGGTCAACTGCGGCAGCAGCGCCAGGGTCAGGAAGCCGTGGGCGATGGTGGTCTTGAAAGGCGACTCGGCGGCCGCACGCTCCGGATCGGTGTGGATCCACTGGTGATCCCCGGTCACTGCAGCAAACTGATCGATCATCTGCTGGCTGACGTGCAGCCATTCGCCGACATGGGTCTCTTCACCAATGCGAGCCTGCAGGGCGGCATAGAGCTCGGCCGCCTCGGCCCCCAGCTCAACAGCGGGTTCCTGAGCCACAGCAGGCTGACCGTTGGCCACCTGTGCCACGGTTGCTGCATCCTGTTGCTGCTCGCTCTGGGACTCGGCTTGCAAGTCCAGTACACGTCCCAGCAAAGGATGAAGATGTGCCTTTTGCTGAAACTCACGCCAGTAGTCGCGGATCGCCGGAGAGAGCCAATCCTTGAGCTCAAAGGGGTGTTGCGCCAGAATTTCGCGCTTGCGCTTCAGAAAATCGACAACTTTCATCTACCGATCCCTATTTGATTCAATGCCTGTAAAGAGGTCTAACCAGTCCTATTTTATTAAAGTTTCAGCTGTAAGTGCAAAAAAATCTCGGCGTACACCTGTACCAAGGCGGAAGTAACTACTTACACCATGTAAACCAGCATGATCTGCCAATGAGGAAATCGATTGCCAAAGATGCCGCCAGAAGGGGAAACTCGCGGGACTCATCATGAAAAAAGGCCCTCATCGGGCCTTGTGGTGGGGACTCAGCGCGCGCTCGACCAGCCGCGACGCAATCCCTCTTCATCCAGAAAGGACCAGGCGAGGATCCGGCTCACCTTGTTGCCCTGCGCCATGTCGATCACCCGTACCTGACGCGCC
>NZ_JBFODV010000235.1:0-8546 GCF_040908495.1 Aeromonas sp. R1-1
TGCCCATGATGCAAACTTGAAGAGGATGGTGGTGATCAGATCTCCGAGTCCTCAGTAAGTTCCCTTCAAACTGCATCGATTTAGGCAACAACGCCACGTGGAACAAAACTTGCTGTATCCCTCCCCTTAGATTCCGGCAACCGGTCGCGAGGGGCCCATGACACCGACCTTTATCAAAAGCAATGCTGCCGCCCAGCTCACCATGGCCGTCGAGGTGATGGATGAACAGGGCACGATGAACACCCGCCAAATCGCCTGTGAGCGGCCACTGACTGTCTACCTCAACTGGAAGGAGATAGTGACCCTGATGACGCTGGGGGCCCGCCCCGAGGCGCTGGTGTTGGGTTATCTGAAAAATCAGGGTTTTATCGAAGATATCTCGGCCATCGAGTCGGTGATCGTCGACTGGGAGAGCGAGGCCGCCGCCGTGGTGAGCAGCCAGCAGGCCGACGATCTCGACAAGTCACTGGAGAAGAAGACGGTCACCTCAGGCTGTGGTCAGGGCACCATGTATGGCAGCGTGATGAAGAAGCTCGAAGGGGTGGTCTTGGCGGCGCCCGAGCTTAAACAGAGCACCCTCTACGCCCTGCTCAAGGCGCTGTCGGCTCATAACGAAACCTACAAGATGGCCGGTGCCGTCCATGGCTGCGCCATCTGTCGCGGCAGCGAAATTCTCTCCTTTGTCGAGGATGTGGGGCGCCACAATGCGGTGGATACCCTGGCGGGCGAGCTCTGGATGCGCGGCGAGAGTGGCCACGACAAGATCTTCTACACCACCGGGCGGCTTACCTCGGAGATGGTGATCAAGGTGGCGCAGATGGGTATTCCGGTGCTGCTGTCGCGCTCCGGCGTCACCCAGATGGGGCTGGATCTCGCCCGCCAGCTCGGCATCACCATGATTGCCCGCGCCAAGGGGCGCCATTTCGAGGTATTCAGCGGCCACGACCATATGGTGCTGGACGAGAAGCCGCCGGTGCTGGCGCCCAGTCCGGCCGGTCGCGGGATGCGGGATTAAGTCATGAACGAGTTTATGAACGTGAAGCAGGTGGCGGAATACCTCGATCTCAACGAGAAGAAGGTCTACCAGCTCGCCAACGAGGCGCGCATCCCCGCCACCAAGGCGACCGGCAAGTGGCTGTTTCCCCGCTCCCTGCTCGACCGCTGGCTGCTCGGCAGTTGCCACGAGGGGGTGATGAACGACCGGCTGCTGCTGGCGGGCTCGGACGATGTGCTGCTGCACTACGCCAGCAGCCGCTTGGCGCAGCAACTCGGCACCCAGGCACTGGTGGGCTACACCCCGTGCGGCACCCGTCAGGGGCTGGCGATGCTGGCACGCGGCCATGTGGATCTCTGCGCCATCCACTGGGGGCAGGCCGAGGAGGCCCACCTGCGCCACCCGGCGCTGGTGCAGCAGTATCAGGGCCACCGGCAATGGGTGATCGTTCATGGATTCAGGCGGGTGCAGGGGCTGGTGCTGCGGCAAGGGCTGCAACCCAAGGAGGCGAAAGAGGCGCTCGACTGGCGCTGGGCCATGCGTCAGGAGGGGGCTGGCAGCCAGCGCGCCCTGCAGGAGTGGCTGCAAACCCAGGGGGAGTCGCTGACCCGGCTGGAGCGCACCCTAGAGGTCAACAGCGAGCGGGAGCTGGCCGCCGCCATCAGCCGTGGCGATGCCGATGTGGGGCCCGGTGCCCAGAGCACCGCCACCGAGTTTGGCCTCGGCTTTATGCCCTTGTCGCAGGAGTGCTTCGATCTGGTGATGCCGCAGGGGGTCTTCTTTCGCACCCTGCTGCAGCAGCTGATCGGCTGGCTGCAATCCCCCGAGGGGCGCGAGCTGGCGGCCCGCCTCGGCGGCTATGACCTGACCCAGAGCGGCAAGCTGGTGTGGAGCCCGCAGTAAAGAACCACTCACCCACAGACAAAACAGCCCGCCAACCATGTTGACGGGCTGTTTTTATAACGGGCCTTTTTATAACAGCATCAATCGCTTGTCTCACGCCCCTCGGCATTGAGCGCAATGCGCCACCCTTCCAGTTTCGCGGGCTCGCTGCCGCTGGGCAGCAAGGCGTGGCTGCGCAACCGCACGGTAAAGCAGCTCCCCTGCCCCGGGGTGGAGTCCACCAAGAGCTCCCCACCCCAGCGGCTGATGATGCGGTGGCTCAGGGCCAGCCCCAGACCGGTGCCGGTGGCGCGGGTGGTGAAGAAGGGGTCGAAGATCTTGTCGATAATGGCCGCCTCGATGCCGCTGCCGTTATCGATCACCCGCACTTCGGCCCCGCGCAGCTGACCCAGTTCATCGACCCAGTCGCGGCTCTCGACCCGGATCTCCCCCTGCTCCCCCAGCGCGTGGCTGGCGTTGACCAGGAGGTTGATCAGCACCTGTAGCAGCTGCTGACGATCCGCCTCGATGGGCTGCTGGGCCCTGAGATCGGCCACCAGCTCCACCTGCTGCTGACGCAGGGCGGAGCGCACCAGGGTCAGACTCTCCTCGATGATGGGGTTGAGGTGCTGCCACACCGGCGCGGTCTCGTAATCGCCGGGGCGAGAGTATTGCAGCAGGCTGCGGGTGATGGCGCGAATCCGCTCGATCTGGGCCAGCACCAGCGCCAGCTCCTCGCTGACCGGCTCGGCCGCCTCCCCCAGCTCCAGCTTCATCAGCTCCACATTGCCGAGGATCACCGCTAGCGGGTTGTTGATCTCGTGGGCCACCCCGGCCGACAGCTCGCCAAGGGCCGCCAGCTTCTCGCTGATCAGCAGCTGCTGGCGCGCCTCGGTCAGCATATGGATATGATCTTCTAGTTCGGCGGTCTTGAGCTCGAGGCTCTGGGTACGCTCGGCCACCTTCTGCTCCAGCTCGTCGGCGCTGCGAGCCATCTGCTGCTGATGCGCTTCTTGCCTGTCCAGCATGGCGTCGAACTGGCGACCGAGCTGGGCCAGCTCGTGGTCGGGATCGAGGGCCAGCGGCCCGATGCGAGCCGACTCCCCGGCCTGCACCTGCCGCACTACCTTGTGCATCCGCTCGATGGGGGAGAAGAGATCCCGCGCGCCGCGATAGACCAGCAGGCCGGAGAGCAGCAACAGCAGCACCACGCCGGAGCCCAGCTCCACCAGATTGGTGAGGTAGGTGCGGATAATGGGCCACTCGAGAAAGCCCACATAGAGCATGCCGAGCCGCTCGCCCCGGGCTCCCAGCAGCGGCTCGTAGCCCGAGACATACCAGGCATCGTGGACGAAGGCGCGGTCAACCCACATATCCCCCCGCCCCAGTACCTGCTCGCGCACCGGCGGCGAGACCCGGGTGCCCACCGCCCGACCCACCTGACGGCTACTGCTGACCGGTACGTTGGTGCTCACCCGCAGATCGTCGAGAAACAGGGTGACGGTGCCAACGCTGCCATCCGGCAGGGTGTTTTTGGCAAACACCTGACCCTTGAGCTCATCCACCAGCCGGGTGCTGCCGTTAACAAGCTCGCCCCCCTCCAGCACGGCCCAAAGGGAGCCGTCGCGGCCCATCACCGGCGTCAGTGAGAGGCTGATCAGCCCCCTGTTCTCCACCACCCTGGTGCCATCCCGCTGCCACAGCACGGCCCGCTTGGCCAGTTGCGGGGAGAGGGCGAGCATCTCCTGCTGTGACCAGACCACGAAATGACTGACGCTGCGCCCGGCCGTGAGGGCGGCGCGCTCCTGCGCCGTCAGCTGATCCAGCTCGGGGCCACGGCGCAAGCGCAGAAAATCGAGACCATAGTTGGCCGCCAGCGGCATCACCCAGTCATGCAACTGATCCGGCGATTCCCGCAGCCGAAGCTGAAAGGCCCAGGCATCGCGCAGATGCTCGAGATGCTCGGTCTGGCGCTGCTGCTGCACAGTGATGGCGTGGTGGGCCACCCCGAGATCGCTGCGTACCGTGGTGAGCAGGTTCTGCCAGCTGTAGGTGAGGGTCCAGTAGAGGGTGAGCGCTATCATGCCCACCAGAGTGAGCATGATGGGCACCGAGGTGAGCAGCAGCAGGCGCCAGCGCACCTTGGTGCGGACGCAACGGGGCAACAGGGCACGCATACAGCGGGAGAGCAGGGTCAGTTTCATCGCCCCCCCATCCGATCAGCCTTCCTCATTCGATGGCCCACTCCTTGAATTTGCGATCCAGCGTCTTGCGCGCCACCCCAAGCACCCGGGAAGCGGCAGACTTGTTGCCATCATGGCTCGCCACCACTTGCAGGATGTGGGCTTTTTCCACCTCCGCCAGCGGCCACGCCAGCGGATAACCCTCCTCGCTCGCCCCCGGTTCGGCCGGCTTGCTGCTCTGCCAGTAATCCGCCGGGGGCTTGCCCAGCAGCAGGCAGCGCTCGATAAGGTTGCGCAGCTCCCGCACGTTGCCGGGCCAGGGGTAAGCCTGCATCGCTACCACATCCTCGTGGGTCCAGCTCAAGGAGCCCATCCCCATCTCGGCGGTAAGCTGGCGGGTAAAGTGATGCACCAGTGCGGGAATATCATCGATCCGCTCCCGCAGCGGGGCGACCGGCAGCGCCACCACGTTGAGACGATAGAAGAGATCTTCGCGAAAGCGGCCCGCCTCCACCTCGGCCTTGAGGTTGCGGTTGGTGGCGGCGACGATGCGCACATCCACCGCCAATTCGCGCTCGGCACCGACCGGGCGGATGGCCTTCTGCTCCAGCGCCCGTAGCAATGAGGCCTGCATGGCGAGCGGCATCTCGCCGATCTCGTCGAGAAACAGGGTGCCCTGATGGGCGACCCGGAACAGGCCGTCACGCCCCTTGCGGGCGCCGGTAAAGGCACCCTGCACGTGGCCGAACAGCTCGCTTTCCAGCAGCTCCGGCGCGATGGAGGCGCAGTTGAGGGGCACAAAGGCCCCCATCCGGCCGGAAAGTTGATGCAGGGCACGGGCCACCAGCTCCTTGCCGGTACCGGACTCCCCCTCCACCAATACGGCGGCATTGGAGGGGGCCACTCTGGCGATGAGCGTCTTGAGCTCGCGGGTCTTGGCACTGTCGCCAATCAGGGTGGGCGGGAACAGCTTGCTCACCTCCCGGCGCAGCAGCAGGTTCTCCCGCTCCATCTGGCGGCGCTCGATGACTCTGTCCACCGCCTGCACCATCTGATCGAGGTTGAAGGGCTTGAGGATAAAGTCGCTGGCGCCGAGGCGCAGCGCCTTGAGGGCGGTCTCCATATCGCCAAAACCGGTCATGAAGATGATGTCGCTGCGGCGGGTGGCGGGGTCTATGGCCTCGTGCCACTCGATGCCGGAGCGCCCCGGCAGCCGGATGTCGGCGATGATAAGGTCGAAGTGAAGGCGGCAGCGCAGGGCTTCCGCCTCCTCCACGCTGGCGGCAGTCTCAATCTGGGCAAAACGCTTGGCCAGCGCCTTGGCCAGAAAGCTGCGCATGCCGGGCTCATCGTCAACGATAAGCAGGGAGAGGGCAGACCAGCGGCTGGGAGGGAGTGTCATGGAAAAAAGTACCTCGGATGCACGTACGGTCGGTGAATGTCCCGATAACCGGAACCTTAGTGGGACATTTTGTCCTTACCGTATCAAAAGCACCAACACCAATTATTAAAAGCGATAACAAGCTCACCTAATTGATTCTAATAAGCTTCTGTTTTTAAACGGCAAACCTTGAATGCAGCGGCAAAGGAACAGTTTGGCACCCTGCTTGCTTACTCTTGCCCTCTCCTCATCCACCCTGAAAAAAGTTGCATCACGATGACGATAAAAACCAGCCTCAAACGTTTTGCCCTCTCCCTCGCCGCCAGCCTGCTGATCGCCGGCGCGGCCCACGCCGAAGCGGATACTAATGCCACAAAAGCGCCGATCCGCCTCGCCACCACCACCAGCACCGAGCAGTCCGGTCTGCTGGGCTGGTTGCTGCCCCAGTTCACCAAGGAGACCGGTTATCCGGTGCAGGTGATGGCGGCCGGTACCGGCCAGAGCCTGAAGATGGGCGAGAATGGCGACGCGGATCTGGTGATGACCCACGCCCCCTCTGCCGAGAAGAAGTTTGTCGACGCGGGCTTTGGCATCGAGCCGGTACACCTGATGTATAACGACTTCGTTATCGTCGGCCCGGCCAAAGACCCGGCGGGTCTCGGCAAACTGCACGACGCGGCCAAGGGGCTGCAAGCCATCAAGGATAAGGGCCAGACCTTTATCTCCCGCGGTGACGAGTCCGGTACCCACATCAAGGAGAAGACCCTGTGGCAGGCCGCTGACGTCAAACCCGAGTTTACCGGTTACAAATCCATCGGCCAGGGGATGGGCCCGACCCTGACCATGGCCTCGGAGCTGGGTGCCTACACTCTGACCGACCGCGGCACCTGGCTCGCCTACCAGAGCAAGCTGGATCTCGCCGTGCTGCTGGAGGGTGACAAGCGCCTGTTCAACCCCTATCAGGTGATCCTGGTCAACCCCAAGCGCTACCCGGATCTCAACACCGAAGGGGCCCGCACCCTCAAGAACTGGCTGGTCTCCGAGCATGGCCAGAAGCTGATCGGCGACTTCAAGGTGGCGGGTCAGGCGCTGTTTGTGGCGGATGCCAACGGGAAATAATGGCAACCCTAACCCCTGCGATGACCTTGATGGCCCTCCCCCGGTTCACTGAGGGAGGCGCCTGATGCCGACCTTGATCGAAACGACCGTATTGACGGCCCTCGCCCTGCACGATGAGAGAGAGGTCTGATGCCGACATTGATCGACACGACATTAGCGGCCCTCGCCCTGCTGTTCAGTGGTGACACCGAACTGTGGCAGGTGGTGGGGGTCTCCTTCTCCGTCTCCTGCATCGCCCTGCTACTGGTGCTGCTGCCCGCCTTGCTGCTGGGCTTTGCCCTGGCCTATCTGCCGCTGCCCGGCCGCTGGCTCTGGCTCTCCTGCATCAATACCCTGCAATCGGTGCCGACCGTGGTGATTGGCCTCTTGCTCTACATGCTGCTGTCACGGGCCGGCCCCTTTGGCGACTGGAAGCTGCTCTTTACCCAGCAGGCGATGGTGGTGGGGCAGATGCTGATCGCCTTCCCGGTGATCGCCACCATGGCCCACGCGGCGTTTGTCCAGAGCGATCGGCGCGCCTGGGAGACCGCCCTGACCCTGGGGGTCTCCTGGCCCAAGGCGCTGATCGGCCTGATGCACGAGTGCCGCTTTGGCCTGCTGGCCGCCATCATCGGCGCCTTCAGCCGCATAGTCACCGAGGTGGGCTGCTCCATGATGGTGGGGGGCAATATCCTGCACTTTACCCGCAATATCCCCACCGCCATCGCGCTGGAGACCCAGAAAGGGGCCTTCACCCAGGGGGTGGCGCTCGGCATAGTGCTGCTCACCCTCGCCCTCTTGCTCAACCTGCTGCTGACCGCGTGTCGCGGCCACAGCTATCTGAAGAACTGACCATGCCCCCACTGTGTACCAACAGGAGTACCCCATGGCCCTGACCGCCCACCAGCTAACGATGCGCTTTGGCGAGCGCCAGCTGTTCGAGATTGACCGGCTCGCCATCGCACCGGGGGATGCCATCTGGCTGCATGGAGCCAACGGGGTGGGCAAGACCACCTTGCTCAAAATCCTGGCGGGGCTGCTGGCACCCACACGCGGCCACACCAATCTGCCGGGGCGCTGGCAACAGCGGCTCAACCGGTTGCTCAAGCGGGATCTGGGGCCGGGCCGGGTTACCTATCTGCACCAGACTCCCTATCTGTTCGATCGCACGGTGCACGACAACGTGGCCTGGGCGCTCGATAAACAGCTCGGCAGCGAGATCCGGGTGTTCGAGGCGCTGCGCCGGGTCGAGCTGGAGGGGTTGGCGCGGGAGCACATCAGCATTTTGTCCGGTGGCGAACGGCAACGGCTGGCCATGGCACGCGCCTGGGCACTGCAACCGGCCTTTCTGCTGATGGATGAGCCCACCGCCAATCTGGATACACATTCGGTTGCCCTGATGGCCGCATTGGCGCAAGATCTGCGGGAACATGGCAGCGGCCTGGTCGTCATCAGCCACCAGAGCAATGCCCTGACCGACCTGTGCGAGCGGCAATGGACCCTCGCCCGTGGCCAGCTGCAAGAGACGACCCCTTTAAAAATCATCGAGCGACATGACTTCAAAAAGCGACAGCCACTCTGATCCCGTTGCCGTATCAGCAGTGATCCTGGCAGGAGGCCGCGCCACCCGGATGGGGGGCGAAGACAAGGGATGGGTAGCACTGGCGGGACGCCCTCTTATCGACCATGTTTTGGCGCGCCTGCGCCCCCAGGTAGATGAGGTGCTGATCAACGCCAACCGCAGTCAGGCCCGCTATCAGGCGCTGGCCCCGGTCATCTGCGATGACAACAACGACTATCTCGGCCCGCTGGCGGGCATGCAGGCAGGTCTTGCTGCCGCCCGTCACGACTGGGTGCTGTTTGTCCCCTGCGACGGCCCCGCCCTGCCGCTGGATCTGATGAGCCGCTTTCGCGCCGCCCTGACCCCACAGACCGAGCTGGTAGTGGCCCACGACGGCGACTGGTTGCAACCCGTGGTGGCCCTGCTGCACAAATCCCTGCTCCCCTC
>NZ_JBFODV010000236.1:0-11085 GCF_040908495.1 Aeromonas sp. R1-1
ATCGGCGCAGGCGCTGCAACGGATGCAGGGCTGCTCCGGGCCGGGGGCGGGCAGTTCGGCCTGCGTCGGCGCCAGCAGGCAGTTGGTGGCCTTGACCACAGGCACCATGGCGTGGGGCAGGGTAAAGCCCATCATGGGGCCCCCCATGATCACCCGCTGCTCCGCTTCCGGTTGCAGCTCGAAACGCTGCAACAGCCAGCGTACCGGCGTACCCAGGCGCACCCAGGCATTGCCGGGTTTTTTGAAGCTGTCGCCGGTTAGGGTGACGATCCGCTCGATCAGCGGCTCGCCGTCGATAATGGCGCGCTTGATGGCAAACACGGTGGCGACGTTGAGCACCATGATGCCAATATCGACCGCGCGGCCCCCCTTGGGCACCTGACGGCCGGTGAGCAGCTCGATGGTCTGCTTGGCACCGCCCGAGGGGTACTTGGTCGGCACCGTCTTGACCAGCACGTCCTCGTCGGTGGCGTGGCGGGTCAGCTGCTCGATCGCCTCGGGCTTGTTGTCTTCCACCCCGATCAGGGTGAGTTTCGGTTTGAGCAGGTGCTTGAGCACCCGGATGCCATCCATGATCTCGTCGGCGTATTGCTGCATCAACCGATCATCGGTGGTGATATAGGGTTCGCACTCCAGCCCGTTGACGATCAGGATCTCGGTGAGCTGGCCGCGGCCATCGAGCTTGCTGTGGGTCGGGAACACGGCGCCGCCAAGGCCCGCCACCCCCGCCTGCTGGATGCGCTCGAGCAGCTCGCCCCGCTCCAGATTCCAGTAATCGGCTTTGCCGTTGCGCTCGCCCCACTCATCCTCCCCATCCGGGGTGAGCATGACGCAGAGATCGCCGAGTCCGGAGGGGTGGGCAACCGTGTGGTTGCCAATCTCGGTGATGGTGCCGGAGGTGGAGGCATGGACAGGGACGACCCGCCCCTTGGCATAACGGGTCAGCGGCTGCCCTTTTTTGACCTTGTCGCCCACCTGCACCAGCAGATCGCCGGCGGGGCCTGCGTGCTGGCGCAGCGGAATAATGAGGCGCGGCGGCAGACCGGCGTCTACCACCGGGCTCTGGCTTGATTGCAGCTTGTTGTCGGCGGGGTGAATGCCACCGTGAAAGTCCCAGAGCGTGCCGGCTTTGATACGTTCGAGTAAGGAATGCATGGTTGCTCCGCTGTTTATTCCACTATCTTGACCGGAATCTTGCCCGGAACATGCACGTTATTGAGATCCCACTTCCAGTTATCGACCGTGGTGGGCACCGGGATCATCTCGATGCAGTCGGTCGGACAGGGATCGACACAGAGATCGCAACCGGTGCACTCGTTGGCAATCACGGTATGCATCGCCTTGGTGGCGCCGACGATGGCATCCACCGGGCAGGCCTGAATGCACTTGGTGCAGCCGATGCACTGATCTTCGTGGATAAAGGCGACCTTTTTGACCGGCACGGCGGCCTCGTCACTGCCCCCCAGCGGCTGGGGCTCGACCCCCATCAGATCGGCAATTTTGCGCATGGTGGCCTCGCCACCGGGTACGCACTTGTTGATCTGATCGCCGTTGGCGAGCGCCTCGGCGTAGGGTTTGCAGCCGGGATAGCCGCACTGGCCACACTGGGTCTGGGGCAGCAGGGCATCGAGCTGATCGACGATGGGGTCTGCTTCCACATGAAACTTGACGGCGGCAAAGCCCAGGATAATCCCGAACGCCAGCGCCAGCAGGGTGAGCACCAGAATGGCAAAGAGAATATGGATCATGGTTATATCTTGATAAGGCCGGTAAAGCCCATAAAGGCCAGCGACATCAGACCGGCGGTGATCATGGCAATCGACACCCCGCGAAACGGCGCGGGCACATCGGCGGCGACCAGACGCTCGCGCATGGCGGCAAACAGGATCAGCACCAGCGAGAAGCCGGTAGCGGCGCCAAAGCCATAGATCACGCTCTGGATAAAGTCGTGTCGCTCATTGATGCTGAGCAGCGCAACCCCGAGCACCGCGCAGTTGGTGGTGATGAGGGGCAGGAAGATCCCCAGCAGGCGATAGAGGGTCGGGCTGCTCTTGCGCACCACCATCTCGGTAAACTGCACCACCACGGCGATCACCAGAATAAAGGCGAGGGTGCGCAGATAGGCGATATCCAGCGGCAGCAGGATATAGTGCTCCACCAGATAGGAGCTGGCACTGGCGAGGGTCATCACGAAGGTGGTCGCCAGCCCCATGCCGATGGCGGTTTCCAGCTTGCCGGAGACCCCCATAAAGGGGCAGAGGCCGAGGAATTTCACCAGCACGAAGTTGTTAACCAGCACGGTGCCGATCAATAAAAGCAGGTACTCAGTCATCAATTACCGTCACTGAAAGTCGGGTTATCGGGGTTTGAAGGCGGGCGGTATTATCTGACGTTAGGGCCAGTTAAACAACCGCAAGGCCGCATGGTTATTATGCAACTGGATAATTTAGCCGGGGTTTTGGGCAAGAATCCGGTGGGTTTTGCGCCATATCCCCACCGGGTGAGAAGCCTTACTAACCAACAGCCAGTTTGGCGGCTTCTTTCCACATAAATGGCGGCATCGGAGTAGTGAGATGCCATTTAATGTTCATCGGTTGGCTGCCAGTGTGGGATACGTACTCCACCTCACCAAAGTTCACAAAGCCAAGGGTACGGCCAAATTCATCTTTGCTCTGCTCGCGGACGAACAGAAACAAGCGCTTACCTTCTGCTCTGTGGTTTATGTAACTCAGCCCCTTACCCCGTTCTGGGCGAGCGCTGTTTTGGCTCTGCCAATGAAACAGCGACTCGTTGATGGCGTAGTCGTGATAACGGGTAGTGGGGGAGAAGTGCTGTTCCGTTTTGTTCAAGGTCACGAACAGCAACTCGATATTTTGCTCTGCGATGACATAGACCCCTTCGCGAGCCGTGGGTTGCTGCGCGAAGGTGGTCGCGCCAAAGCCAACCAGCACCTGCTCTCTGGCATAACGGGCATGCAGTTGCAGTGGATTGCCGGGAAGGTCAGGCATGGCCAGTTGCTCGTGTTGCACCCGGTTGATCAGCATGGGCAACAGATCTGCAAGCTCGGCCCTCAACTCTGGTTGATTAAGTTGTTTCAGGCTGTGCGCCAAGGAGCCAAAGCCGGCGTTGGGGCCGCTCTGTTGCCAGAAGTCGTAATGGCACATCAAGGCCATCCGTTCATCGTGCTCAGCCGTTAAGGTAAAGGCGCTTTCCACCAAGGTTTGTAAGAAGTTCAAGTAATGGAGCGCATCGCAACCCAATAGCCGGGTTCTGATAGCCCGGGTGTAGAGGGTCGACAGCTTCTCATCGCTCATTTCAGAAACGGTGTGGTTGCGGGCCTGTTTGACCAAGGTGCTCCAATTGCCACGCTTGTAGATCTCCTCAAGGCTGATGTGAGGGTAGAACTTCAAAAAGTTCGCTAGTGTCAGAGGTAAATCGCAATCCTGTGAGAAACGGCGGATCAGGCCCATAAGGCGCGAGGTATTGAGAGTCGCCTTCTTGATATTGCTCAGAATTAACTCTTGGGTCTGTTTTGAGAGTTCGATGCGGCAGCCCAAGGGGGCGTGAGGGAAGCCCTGTTTGATCTCGTGGCTGATCGCTTTATTAGTTTTACCCACCAGTGCCCGGAATTTCTGGGCAAAGTCATACTCAGCACGGGCATTGCCAACAAAGTCCAACACGGTGCAGCACTCTTTATCACTCGCCAGCCGCAGGCCGCGCCCTAATTGCTGCAAGAAGATAGTGAGGCTTTCCGTTGGTCGTAAAAACAGCAAGGTATCGACTTCCGGGATATCGACCCCTTCGTTGAAGATGTCCACCACGCAGAGAATATTGATAACCCCAGTGCGCAAATCTTGTTGTTTACTACGCCGCTCGTCTCGATTATCGCTGGTGAGGATGTCAGCCTTGATGCCCTTCAATAAAAAGGCCTTGCACATAAAGTCGGCATGTTCACGGCTCACACAAAATGCCAGCGCTTTGATCTTGGTAATATCGGTGACGATCTCAGCGAGACTCTGGACGATTTTCTGAACCCGGCTGTTATTTTTAGTGTAAATATTGGTCAGTGCAGTAATGTCATAACGGCCATTTTTCCAAGCGACTTGGCGCAAGTCAGTATCATCATCGATGCCAAAATATTGGAATGGACAGAGATGGCGACGATTAATGGCCTCTGGCAAGCGGATCTCTGCTGCGATGACACCACAAAAATCAGCGAGAATATCACCGCCATCATGGCGCTCTGGCGTTGCGGTCAATCCCAGCAGAATGTGAGGTTCAAAGGCGGCGAGCAAACCACGATAACTGGCCGCAGCAATGTGATGAACCTCATCGATGACGATGTAATCGAAATAGTCTGGGCTAAGGCGCAACGTAGCCAGCTGGTTATTTAAGGATTGCACCGAGGCAAATAGCTGACGGTAATGGGTCGGCACGGCGCCGCCGACCAAGAGTTCGCCAAAATTGGATTGTTTAAGCACTCCGCGGTATGAGGCCAATGCTTGGCGCAAGATCTCCTCTTTGTGGGCGACAAACAGGAACTTGGCGTCGGGTTTGGTTTTCAGAAAACGCGCAAAATCAAAAGCGGAAATCAGGGTTTTCCCTGTACCGGTGGCCGCAACCACCAAGTTACGGAAGCGTTGGTGTAAAGCGCGCTCCATCGCCAATTGTTCAAGGATTTCCAGTTGATGCGGAAACGGCGTGATATCAAAGAAATAGGCAGGGCTATTTTTGTCCCCATCTCCACGGGCCTCTTGTAGTGCATGCTGCAATTTTGTACGGCTTTCGAGCTTGCCATCAAACAGCTCAAAATCATCGGATTCCCAATAGGTTTCAAAGGTACTCAGGGATTTCTCGATAATATGAGGGATCTCTTGCGAGGTGATTTTTAGGTTCCACTCCAAGCCGCTGGTGAGGGCAGAGTGAGAGAGATTGGAGGAACCTATATAGCCGGTATGAAAGCCGGTATTTCGGCAAAAAAGATAGCTCTTGGCATGCAACCGCTCGCGCTGGGTGTTATAGCTGAGTTTGACTTCAGTATTTGGGAGGCTGGCTAAAAATTCAACTGCCTTGGCATCGGTCGCTCCCATATAAGAGGTAGTAATTACTTTTAATTGGCGGCCGCTGCGAGTGAACTCTTCCAGCTCATGACGGAAAATCCGGATACCTGCCCATTTGATAAATGAGACCAGCCAGCAGATGTTATCTGCAGATAATATCTCCCGTTTAATCTCCGACTCCATCGACAAACCCGCATTGCTGCCACAAAAAAGTTCGCTCTGAGTGAGACCGGTCAGAGGGAAAATATCCTCGGCATATTGCTTTAAATTGGCGGAGATGGGGTTATCCAACTGGTAAAGCGCGGTCAGAATTTTCCCCTGACTATCGATGAGGTTCTCGCCAATAAAGTCTGGGTCTTGGGTGCGATCCTTTAGCCAAAGCAATAACTGGTTAGCCAGCTCGATCTGCCGTTGCAGCTGATCCTCTCCAGTTACCGAGCTCACCGCATATTCCAAAACCCGGCTCAGAAATCTGGATAACCAAACTGCCGCTTCGGCAGGTTCAAGTTGGCGTTCCCCTACGTAAAAGCGCTCGCGGTCGAGTCGAGATGTCAGCAGTTGAGTAATGAGCTGTTCATAAATACCGCATTGTTGCATCACGCACGAGCCTCGAACATTGTCTATAGAAGAAAGAGATAATATCATTTTTTCATCTAAATCAGCATGTTATTATCGGTGGCATGTTTGGTTATGGAACCCGTATTATTAATTTTTTCACGCGGCTCACAGATTCAAGATGTGACAGCATAATTTTTTTCTTACCCCCTGCTGGGCTTTATTACTGCCACTATCTGCAGTGACTGAGGAGTACAGATGTTCAAGAAACCGGTAGCGGTTGAACTGGAGGCCATCAATCAGGAAGGTGAGATACAGGTGGTGCGTGACAGCGGTCTGACCGTTCAAGGCTACAGCGTTTACCTGCGAGTCGAAGAGAGCAACGGCTGTGCCTTGGCAACCTGTGTGGCAGACTACGACACCATCGGCCCTGCCTACGAACTGGCGGAGCGGTTGAGTCAGGCGCTGGCCATCCCGCTTATTGTGATGACTCCAGAAGCATTAATGCCAGTGAAGAGTTAGCCGAACGCGACAACAGCAGCCACTGCAACGCCCAACTGAACACCCCTTAAAAATTACATCATCATTTGCGCCCTCTTTGCGCGCCAAGGCACACATGGGCTTCCCCTTGCCGGGTATGATGGGGTTGCCCGCAGTGGCGGTGACAGTCGGATGCTTGCGGGCAGATGTCGGTCACATCAACCAGATCACCACCAGGAGGTAACCATGATCAGCCATATCGACCATCTGGTATTGACGGTCAGTGATATTGAACGGGCCGTGGCCTTTTACAGTTCGGTGCTCAATATGGAGGCCATCACCTTCGGTGCGGGGCGCCGGGCGGTAGGGTTTGGCAACCAGAAGATCAATCTGCAGCTGCTGGGGCAGGAGCCGCGCAATCGGGCGCAGGTGGGGTCGGGGGATGTCTGCCTTATCACCCGCTGGCCGCTGGAGCAGGTGATGGCCCAGCTGGCCTGCCACGGGGTGGAGATTGTCGAGGGGCCGGTGACCAAAAGCGGTGCCTGTGGGCCGATAAAATCTGTCTATTTCCTCGATCCAGACCAGAACCTGATAGAAGTGAGCATCTATCCCTGAGCCCATCAAGCCATCACTCCCATCGCCATCATCAATAGAAAGGGGCCGTCACTTGACGGCCCCTTTCTTGTATCGCTATCGACCCAGCGCCAGTGGCTCTTTGCCGATTCTCCAGAGACACCCTAGAAAGGCGAGCTGCTCTCGTCGCTCTCCTGTAAAAACTGCTCCACTTCTGCCTGATAGGCCGCATCAGGTTGACCGCTGCTGGCAGGGATTACGGCGGCAGACGGGGCGACGGGAGGGGCGGTGAGGGTCTCCATCACCCGCTGCTGCAGATAGGGGTAGAAGGGGTTGGAGGAGGTGCGGGTGAGGGCGCCGGGGTTGACGATCAGCACCCCGCGCTCGCCACGCAGGGCCAGACCACCGAGGTTGATGCCGTATTGCTCCCGCTGCTCTGGGCGCGCTGCCATGCCATAGAGGGGGTCGTCCATCGGGAAGGGGAGCGCCACATGGGAGAGGGAGTAGATCTCCTTGGGATAATCGATACCCAGCGGGCGGAGCTGCTCAGGCTGATCGGCGCTGGCCAGCGTTTTGGCCTGCGTCGCGGGAGAGGCGGGATCGACATTGCCCACCACGGTGAGGCGATAGTGCTGGGGGGCGTTTGGCAGCAAGCGGTGCAGCGCCAGCTCGGAGGCCGAGCTCATCAGCGGGCCAAACAGGGTGCTGCGGTTGATATCAAACAGCACCAGTTCGCTGCCGTTGGCCGGCAGGTAGTGGTAGAGATCGGCAATGATGGAGCGGGTGCTGACGGTGTAGTCCATCACCGACTGGAAGGTGAGGGCGGGGGGAAACGCCGCCAGCTCGCCACTGGCGGCCAGCTGGCGCACCTGCTGCTGGATGGCGTGAGTCAGGCGATAGGATTGGCGCGCCCCGTTGACCGGAAACGAGTTGTATTTGAACGGGTTGAACTCCGGCATGGTGTCGAGCCAGGCTGCGTTGGCAAAGGCGGGCAGCAGGGCAGGCACGGCCTTGAGCCCGGCGAAGCGGGCAAAGCGGGTCACCCCGATCATCGGGGAGATCAGCACCAGCCGATCCGGTTTTGCCAGCGTGCCGCTCGGGTCGGCCAGCGCATCGAGCGCATATTTCACCGCCAGTGCGCCGCCGTTGGAAAAGCCCACCAGATGCAGCGGCCGCTTGCCCGGTGCCAGCAATCTGGCCTCCCGCACCGCCAATCGGGTAGCGGCCAGCCAGGTCTCCCAATCCACATCCACTAGGCCTGCGGGCACGGTGCCGTGGCCGGGGATCCTCAGCCCCAGCGCGATAAAGCCCTGCTGCTGATAGCGTCTGGCCAGATGGCGCAGGCTGTAGGGGGAGTCGGTCAGGCCGTGCAGCAGCACCGCCACCCCTTTGACGTCCCCCTCGGGGCGCAGCAGGTAGGAGCGGTTCCAGTTCTGCTGAAAGCGGGCGGGATTGATGGGGGCGTCCTGATAGTAGCGATTGCTGGCCAGTTGCTGCTCGGGCGGTGTCTTGGCGACCACCTCGGTGGCCACCAGCTCGAACAGCTCTGCTTCGCGGGCCAGATAGGTTTGCCAGTTGCTGCTGTCGAGCTCATCGGCACTGAGTTCGGGGGGCACCACTGTGTGCCACAGCTGCAGCGGCGCTGCCTGCCAGGCGAAGTAGGCGATCACCGCCCAAGCGGTCAGCAACAGCAGCAACAGGGTCAGCAGAGCACGGCGAACAAGGCGGCGAGTGTGAGCCAGCATGGTGCAATCCTTGGCGATAGAGGTAGAGCCGCCTTTGGGCGGGCGAGTTCGGCGCAGCACATTGGGCGCGGCCAACCGGCTTAAAGCCTAATGGAAACAAGGTGATATGTATAGTTGATGGCGTTCGGCCGCGCTGGCTATGGGCGCCTGACCCCGCCGCTTACATCAGGCTGGCCGTTCAAAGGCTGCATCGCGGGCCATCTGGCGGCGTGAACTTGTCCGCAGATGCCAGCTTGGGTGCTGCGAACTTGCAACTATCTGCCCCTGAAAGGGGGCAATTATGCTACTGTAGCGGCGTTTTTTGATGGATAAGCTGGCATTGGCCTTTTTTGAAGATGGAATGGTATGCAGAACTTTGACGTAGTGAATTGGCTGATGCAGCAGACAGCCTCTCCGGTGCAGCCGGAACAGGCGATGGCACAACCGGGCGCGACCCAGAACCTGTGGCAGGTGCACCATGCTGGCTAACGAATCCATGCGCCTGAACAAATACATCAGCGAGAGCGGTATCTGCTCGCGTCGCGAGGCCGACCGCTTTATCGAGCAGGGCCACGTCTTTATCAACGGCAAGCGCGCCGGGATTGGCGATCAGGTGCAGGTTGGCGATCTGGTCAAGGTGAACGGTCAGGTGATCGAGCCGCGCGAGGCGGACAGTCTGGTGCTGATCGCCCTCAACAAGCCGGTGGGTATCGTCAGTACCACAGAGGCGGGCGAGAAGGACAACATCGTCGATTTCGTCAACCACAGCACCCGGGTCTTCCCCATCGGGCGGCTCGACAAGGATTCGCAGGGGCTGATTTTCCTCACCAACCACGGCGATCTGGTCAACAAGATCCTGCGGGCGGGCAACGATCATGAGAAAGAGTATCTGGTGACCGTCGACAAGCCGGTGACCGACGAGTTTGTGCGCGGCATGGCGGCCGGGGTGCCGATCCTCGGTACTGTGACCAAGAAGTGCAAGGTGAAGAAAGAGGCGCCGTTCGTTTTTCGTATCACCCTGGTGCAGGGGCTTAACCGCCAGATCCGCCGCATGTGCGAGCACTTCGGTTTTGAAGTGACCAAGCTGGAGCGCATCCGCATCATGAACGTCAGCCTCAAGGGACTGCCGGTGGGCGAGTGGCGCGATCTCACCGACGACGAGCTGATCGATCTGTTCAAGCTGATTGAGGACTCCTCCTCCGAGGTGAAACCGGCCAAAGGCGACAAACCCAAGGCGGCCAAGGCCCCAGCGGCACAAAGCGCCAAACCGGGGCAGGGCAAGAAGCCGCGCCGCGATGATGATCACGAGATTGGCGGGCGTCCCAATGTGCCGGGCCCGGAAGCCTTCGAGAAGAAGCTGCCGGTGGGCAAGGGGGGCGCGGGCAAAGGTGCTGCCAACAAGGGCGGCGCTGGCAAGGGCAGTGCAGGCAAAGGGGCACCCAAGGGTGGCAAACCGGCCGCAGGCAAGCCGCGCACCGCTAACAGCGGACGGCAGAAGAAGGGGCGCTGAGTTGCTCCCCTGAGCGGCGTCAGCCTCGTCTTGTGATCCCCAACACTGTTATCCCCAACACACCGGCCTCAGGCCGGTGTGTTGCTTTGGGCCGCAGAGCTGGTTGGGAGAGGAGCAGAATGGGTTGGCTCGCTGGCGGTCGGTAACCCCATGACGCGAGGGTAATGGCGCGGGTCGAGGCGCAGCACCAGCAGGCTCATCAGCAGCAGGCCTCCCAGTTGCCACTGCCAGGCGGCCGCGAAGTCGCCGAACAGGTGATAGAGGCGGGCGGCGACCCAGGGGCCGGTGGCCGCCAGCATAAAGCCGAAGCCCTGCATCAGGGCGCTCAGGGTGCCGGCGCGGCGCGGGTCTGGCAGGTGATCGAGCGCAATCACCATGATCAGCGAAAAACTGCCGCCAAGACCGGCGCCGCACAGCATGCACCAGAGAATCGGGGCACTGGCTGGTGCCAGCCAGAGGCCGCCAAACCCCGCCAGCTGCATGGCAATCGCCAGCCCCATCCATGGCCGCCGATCCAGACTGCGCGCCGCCAGTAGCGGCAAGCCGAGGCCGCTGGCAGTCTGGGCCAGCGCCAGCCAGGCGACCAGCTCGCCCGCCTGTGCGGCGCTCCAGCCCTGCGCCATATAGGCGGGGGCCAGCCAGGCCACGACGATGCCGTAGCCGCTGTTGATGATGCCAAAGCAGACGATCAGCAACCAGCTGCGGGGCAGGGTGATCAGCCGCTGTTCGCCGTGGAGAATGGCGACCGCGGCGGCCCGTGGCAGACGCACTTTCCACCCTAGCCAGACGAGGGCCAGCAGCACCGGCAGGCTCCAGAGTGCCAGCGCCTGCGACCAGTCGAGGCTCGTTGCCAGCCGTGGCGTGAGGCTGGCGCCGAGCGCACCGCCCCCCATCATGCAGGCAGAGAAGATCCCCATCACTTGCGGCACCTTGCGGGCAAAGTGCTGCTTGATAAGGGCGGGCAGCACTCCCTGCACCAGCGCCGAACCCAGGCCACAGAGGGCGGCGGTGGTGATCAGCAGGGCGCCGCTCTGGGCATCAAAACGCAGGGCACTGCCCGCCGTGAGTAGCAGCAAGGCCAGCCCCAGCAGGGTGGTGGCACTGGCAAGGCTGCGCAGGCGCGGGGTGAGCAGCACACCAATCCCGATCAGCCAGAGCGGCAGCAGGGTGAGCCAGGCGAGGG
>NZ_JBFODV010000237.1:0-17615 GCF_040908495.1 Aeromonas sp. R1-1
GAATGCCCGCCGCCCCCAGCGCGATGGCCGGATTGGGTTTGTCGGAGAGCGCCAGTCTCACCCCGGCGTTGTCGAAGCGGCTGACCAGTTTGTCCGGCCCGAGCGCCTCCAGCACCTGCACCGCCGGCACGTTGAGGGATTGCTGCAGCGCTTGGGCGAGGGTCACCGGCCCCTGAAAGGCGCCGGAAAAGTTGGCGGGACGATAGTCAGACCCCAGCCTTGGCGCATCGGAGAGCAGGGAGGCCGAGTGCACCAGCCCCTCATCCATCGCCAGACCGTAGATGAAGGGCTTCAGCGTAGAGCCGGGAGAGCGAATCGCCTGCACCATGTCCAGATAACCGTGGCGGCGCAAATTGCCATACTCGGCGCTGCCCACATAGGCGCGCACCGCCATGGTTTTGTTATCAACCAAGAGCAACGCCGCTGAGGTCTGCTCGGGGAAGCGGCGAATGTAGCTCGCCACCCGCCCCTCCAACCAGCGCTGCAGATCGCCATCAATGGTGGTGTGCACAAGGGCCCCGGCCTGATGGTCGGCGGCGAGACGGGCAAAGAGCGGCGCCTCCATCGGCGTGAAGTGACCGCGGGCCAGCACCGGCTCGATACGCCCCTCCAGCCACACCTGTTCGGGCCAGACGCCTTGCGCTACCAGCCGCTGCATCACCTTGTCACGGGCGGCGCGGGCCCGCTCGGGATGCCGGTCCGGCCGATTGCGGCTGGGAGCCTGCGGCAGCACCGCCAACAGCGCCGCCTCGGCATAGGTCAGCTTGGCCGCACTCTTGCCAAGGTAGGCAAAACTTGCCGCCTGCACACCCTCCAGGTTGCCGCCAAACGGCGCCCGGTTGAGGTAGACGGTGAGCAAGGTGCGCTTGTCGTAGTGCCACTCCAGTTGCAGCGCACGGGCCATCTGACGCAGTTTGCCGGGCACGCTCCTGTGGTAGGGCTCGATAAGGCGCGCCACTTGCATGGTGAGGGTCGAGCCGCCCGACACAGCCCGCCCATAGCGCAGCCACTGCCAGACCCCGCGCACCATGGCCACCGGATTAACCCCGGGATGACGCCAGAAGTAGCGATCCTCGTAACCCAGCAACGCCTCGATATAGCGGGGGGAGACCTGCTCCAGGGTCACGGGGTAGCGCCACACGCCGCTGGTATCGGCAAAGGCGCGCAGCGGCCGCCCCTTCATGTCGAGCACCACCCGTGCATAGGCAGGGTCGAGTGGCGGCGGCGGGAAGAGTCGATCCAGCGCCAGCAATGACAGCAGCAGTGCGACAACCCCCAGCACCGAGACACGCAGCCAGCGTGGTAGACGGCCAAGCCAGCGCCAGACAGCGCGGCCACAGCGACCCAATTTCAGCCAGCCGCGCTGCCAGAAAGTGAGCGGGCGAACCCGCTCAAGGGAGGGTTTGTTACTCAGAAATACGCACCTCGTGGATATCCTCACCCACTGCCCGCAGCTCGGGCCGGTACATATCCTCCACCTGGGTCGGCGGCACCTGATAGCGACCCGGCGTCACTGCACGCATCAGGTAGACCAGTTGCTGGTTGCTCCCCTCGCTCAGATCCAGCGCTGCCGTGTAGCGGTCATCGCGAAACTCCTGATGCTTGAGATAGTCGTTCCACTCGCTCTGCCACGCCGGTTTCCCCTCGATGGAGAGCTCTTCGAGCTTGATGCTGTTGCCAAGGGCCGGGTTCTCCAGCTCGAAGCCAGCGGGCACCATCTCCACCAGCAGGGCATCGGGCACCGCCGATTCACTGCTGACATTGAGCCGCACCACCACCAGATCGCCCACCTTCACCTTGGCGGGATCAAACGGCTGACCGTCGCTGTTGAACCAGCTGCGGGTCACGCTCATCCCCTTGCGGATCCGCGCCGGCGCCTGTTCTGGGTAACCTACCAGAGTGCGCTGTACATAGAGGGATCCCTTGCCCTCGTTGGTGACGGTGCTGGCGGCCAGTGCCTCGGGGGCACCCTGCTGCAACGGGGCCGAACCGCTCAGGGATCCACTGCCAAGAGAGGAGGTCACCCTGGCCTGCCAGTCGACGGCAGGATCGAAGCGGGCGAGTCGCAACAGAGCGAGCCGCTCCTGAGTGCTGAGCCACTGACGATGGGCCAGGGTATCGGCTACCTTGGCGCTGAGATCAGGCCAGCGCTCCGCAGCCAGCTTGTGCTGACGAAGCAAGGAGAGCTCAAGGGCCTGATCGCGCAGCGGTGAGCCGTAATCCCCCAGATAGTCATCACCGCGCTCGGTCGCCAATGCCCGGCTGAGGGCCTTGGCGGCGTTCTGCTCATCCCCCATGGCCGAGAGCGCAAGCGAGAGGTGCAAGAGTGGCAAACCGGAGCGAGCGTGATCGGCCTGCTGCTCCCAGATAAGGCGCAGGGTAGCGAGCGGCGCCTTGCCCACCCGGGCCAGCACATAGGCACTGTAAGCCTGATAGGCAAGTCGGCTGTGCTCAGGGGCACTGCTCCAGCGCTCACCATACTGACTGTCGGTGAGATAGCTTTGCAGCCGGTTCAGCGCCTGATTGAGCATGGCCTCCGGTACTGCGTCGCCCGCCTCCTTGCGCGCCAGCAGATAGTCAGCGGCATAGGCGGTGAGCCACTGCTCCTCGTCGGAGCGACCATCCCACAGACCAAAGCCGCCGCTGGGCAGTTGCAACCGCTGCAGCCGTTGCAGCAGGGCGCGTTGCACATCCGCCTCGTTCGCTGCTTTCTTGCCCTCTGCGGGTTTGCTCCAGGCGGCCCGCTCATCGGCCGTTGTCAGCAAGTAAGGCCAGGCACGAGAGAGGGTCTGCTCCAGACAGGCGTAGGGGTAGTTAGCCAGCGCCTGCCACTGGGCTGCCGGATCCCAGGGCGGCGTGCCGGAGAGGCTGAGCAGCCCCTGCAGGTTGGCGCGATCCAGCCCGGCCAGCTCAGCTGGCGCAAAGCTCATCTGCTGGCCGGGGGCCAGCATCTGATAGTGCTGGCGAGTCTCGGCCGCCCAGGGGGAGCGCAGCGGCAAAGTCCAGTCGCGGCTGATGGCAAAATCCTTGCCACTGGCCGCCAGCTGCAGGCTTGCCACGCCGCTTGCCCCAGTCACGGTGAGCGGCAGGGTCAGCCACTGCTCTTCGCCATTTTTAAGGGACAGAGTGCCGGGCAGCTCGCCATTTGCCTTGAGTCCGCCATTGAGGGTCCAGGCAAGGGAGAGGGTCTGATCCTCGCCGCTCATGTTGCGCAGCTGCACCAGCGCCCGGGTCTCATCGCCTCTGGCGCCAAAGCGCGGCCAGCCGATCTCGGCCACCAAGGGCGCCACCACCTTGACGGCGCGCTCGGCCTCCCCGACTTGCTGTTCGTTCCAGGCCAGCGCCATCAGCGCCAGTTCGCCGTTGACGTTGGGCAAATCGAGCGGGATCACCGCTTTACCCTGCTGGTCAAAACTCACCTCGCCGCTCCACAGTGCGGCTATCTCGACTCGGCTCTCCAGCGCGCCGCCCTTTTTCAGCGGCGCCCGATCGCCCCCATAGTTGAGGCGGGCCAGCTTGCCATCTTGCGGCGGGATCACCTGGCCGTAGTTGTCGAACAAATCTTGGGCGAAGCGCTTGCGGCCAAAGAAGATCCCGAACGGGTCGAGGGGTTGATAATCGCTGATATTGAGCACGCCCCGATCCACCGCCGCCAGCACCACGCGGCCTTGGCTATTGGGGGTGGAGGTCGCGGTCACTTCCAGTCGAGTGAGCGGCACCGCTTTATCAGGCGCGCTCAGGGTGAGCGGCAGTCGGCGAGCTTCCCGGTCCAGGGTGAGCGGCACCAGCCCGACCGAGCGCAGGCTCTGCCCCTGCTGGCCGCTGACCGGTTTGGAGGCGCTGTCTGGCGCGGCGATCTGGGCCGAGATATGCAAGTCATGGCGCTGCCACTCGGGGCTGACCGGGATCTCGAACTCGCCGCGGGCATCCTTGGCATCATCACCGGCCCCCTTGAGCTCGATACGCTGCCACCAGCGCAGGCCGTCGCCATCTTCCACTATCAGCAACCCCTTGCCGGGGCGCGGGGCCACCAGCGTCACTTTGGCCTTGTCACCTGCCAGATAGGCGCGCTTGTCGAGGGTGATGGCAATCTTGTCAGGCCGCGCCTGCTCGCCACCGCCGCCCCAGGCGTAACTGCCGATCTCCACCCGCAGGCTGGATTGATGGCCCTGACTGTTCTCCACCTCCAACCGATACCAGCCCGCCGCCAGTTGCAGCGTGAGCGGGGTCGGCCCCTTGCCATCCAGCTGCAGGGTCTGCTCCTGCTCCAGATAAGGCTGGCTGTTGAACTCGTACTTCCACCCCTCCCCATCGGCGTAGTGCCAGTAGTAGTCGCGGTACTCGTTGATAAGGCGCACCTTCACCGCCCCCGCCACCGGTTGGCCTTGCTCATCGAGGTTGAGGATCTGGAAGGGGAGCGGCTTGCCCCCCTCTACCCGATCCGCCACAAAATCAGCCTTGAGCGCCGGCCACTGGCTGCCCGCGGGCCAGCCATACTGGGTGCGGCTGCGATTGACGGCGCGGCCACCGGGCTCGGAGAGCGACACCCGATAGGCCACCTCCAGCGGCCCGAGGGCGCGCACCCCATCTAGTTCATCTTGCAGCGAAAAAGTCCCCTGCCCCTGCGCATCGAGGGTGAGATTGAGAGGCTCGAGATCCCTGGCCTGCTCGGCGAGCAGTACGTCACCTAGCGTGAACTCCTGCCACTGGGTAAAGGGCATGGTGGCGCGGCTGATCTTCACCTCTGCCTTCGCCTTGGTGGCGCTCGCTGGCGCACCGTAGAGATAGTCCCCTTGCAGCGGCAGCGTCAGGGCTGCGTCCAGACTCGTCACTTCCCCATCCGGCCCCTTGCCCAGCTGTAGCTTGAGCCGCTCCGGCAGAAATTCCTCCACCAAGAAAGGCCACTCGAAACGACTGCCGGCGGCGGTCTTGAGGTTAATGGTCCAACGCCCGAGCGGTGCATCGTCAGGCAAACGCAGGCCGTAGTGGGCCGCGCCCAAATTGTCCGGCAGCAGCCGTTTCTGTTCGAGCAGTTGGCCGTCCGGCTGTTTCACCTCCAGCTCCACCGCCATCCCCGGCAGCAGCTGGCCATCCTGCCCTTTTAGCAGGATTTCGCTGTCGAGCCGCTCGCCGGGGCGATAGAGATCGCGCCCGCTAAAGAGATAAAGCTGCTGGGCCTGCCAGGGCTGGGTGCCGAGATCGAAGGTGGAGAGATCGAGCGCAGCCCCATCGAGGCGCAGCACCGCCAGATGGTTGCCCTGTTCGGCCAGCAACAAGCGAGCACCCTGCACCTGATCGAAGCGACGATGGCCCTGCGGATCAGTGGTTTGCACCTGCAGCCGGTTGCCCTTCTCGTCGAGCAGGGAGAGCTGCACATCCTTGAGCGGGTCAGCGCTGGCCAGGGAGCTGACGAACACCTCCAGCTGATCGCGGTAACGACGGGCACTGAGCCCCATGTCGCTCACCGCAAAATAGGTGGTTTCCTTGCGCCAGTCGTAATTGCCAAGGGGCGACATCACCGCAAAGTAGACGCCAGCCTCCGCCAGCTGCGGCTCCTTCACATTGATAAGGCGGGTCTCGCGCCGGTTGGCATCAAGCTCCAGCGCGTAGCGGCCGCTGAACACCCGCTTGGCCCGCTGAGTGATCTGCTCAAGCTCCCAGTTGCCCATGCCAGAACCGGGGCGATACTCGGCCAGAAAACGGGGTAGATATTCCGCATCGACCCGGAAGAAGTCGATATTGACCTCATCCACGTTGACCGCGCTGATAGGCAGGCGCAGCTCGTCACGCAGCGGCAATACCATGCCGCTGGCAGTAAAGGATGCCCCCGCCTCCAGCGGACGGGTCTTGAGAGTCCAGCTCCGGGGGGATGGGCCCAGCCCCGCCTTGAGGCTCACCTCATAGCTTTTATCGGGCTGAACGTTCGGGAAATAGAGGGTGCGACCATCGTCGGCCAGGATCCACTCCCCCTGCACCTGCTTGCCCCCTTCACTGACCCCGAGCCAGCTCTGCCAGTTTGCCTTGGGCGCCAGGGGGCCGGAGAAGACCAGCGCCAGCGCCGGGGCATCCCGATATTGGCGGGCATTGGCCTGCACCACGGCGCTTGGTGCGCCCGTTTCCTGCTGCGCGGCAGGTTTTGTAGTCGGCCCATTGGCTGTGACATGAGTGACGGGCTTGTCGGGGCCGCAACCGGCCAGCAGCAAACCGGCCAACCCGGATAGCAGCAGGGCCGACCAGCGGCGACGATTCAGAGGGTGTGCTCCTTGGGCAGAGCGACGGGAAACCGGGCGAGCGTGAAAGAGGCGCATAGATTCCATCCTGGCTGGGATCCGCTGCAACAGCAGCGAGGCAGCAAACAGGATAAAGCATCGAGCGCCCCTGACACAAAGAGGATTCTCGCGACAACAGGCAGAAGCAACCTTGCTGCGACAACGGCCGCCCTTTCAGAGCGACCGAACACTCAGCAGACCGAAATCAACGGAGGGGGGATTGCTCTCTTTTGGCGCCGCCCTTGAACCAGCGAAAGAGGATGGCCGTGATGGCGATAAGGAAGAGCACCAGAGAGGTGATAAGCAGCATGCGGGTCAGCAGTTCGCTGTGTGCCACAAAGAAAGGCACCGTCATCGCCAGCTTGCCCACCAGACTCAGACAAAGTGACCAGAGCACGGCGCTGGCGAAACTCGCCACGCACATGCGCAACACGCTCAGGCGACCTATCCCCATCAGCATGGGGGTCAGCACCCGGACGAACGGAATAAAGCGGGAGGCAAACATGGCCAGAAAACCATACCGGTTCAGCAGCCGGGTCGCTTTGGGCAGGCTGTCGGGAGGCAACATCCGCTCGATATGATCCATAAAGCGGGTACGCTGCAGGGCCCGTCCCTGCCAATAGGCGAGCACAGAACCTATGCCAGCAGCCAACGGCAGATAAATAAGTGTTACTTCAGGGCCAAACACCCCCATGCCAACCAACCCACCGGCCAGCAGTACCAGGCTGTCCCCCGGCAGGGGCAGGAAGACGAATGCGGACTCCAGCAGCAGTACCAGCATCAGGCAACTGATCAGCAGGGGTACCGCCTGCATCTGAACCAGGGCGTCAAAATCCTGATGCCAAATGGCCATCAGCATATCCAGCATGTCACTCTCCCTACTACACGGTTCATCATGAACGAGGCAGGGGTTATAGCACCCATCCCCTGAACAAAACGTTAATTTTGTCCGGCACAGGAAATAAAGTGTGTCGAAATATTGCAGCAACGAGGGGAATGCAAGAAGGGCGAAAAGCAGAAACAAAAAGCCCCTCATCTTGCACGCACAAGGGAGAGGGGCAAACAGGCACAGAAATAAAACGGTTACTCGGCGGTGGCCATCTGCCAGGTTTTGAAGCCGCCGGAGAGATTCTTCACTTTAAAGCCGTGCTGGCTCAGCAGGCGGCAAGCGACGTGACCACGCAGCCCGACCTGACAGCTGATCAGCAGCTCTTTCTCTTTGGGCAGCTCATGGAGGCGGCCACGCAACTCGTCGAGGGGGATATGCAGCGCCCCCGGAATGCGGCCCAGCTTGTCGAGCTCGGGGCCATTGCGCACATCCACCACCAGCTGATGGGGGTTACGAGCCTGTACCTCGGCCACGTGGCAGAGCAGGGTGTCCCCCTTCAGGTGGTTGCTTGCCACAAAGCCCGCCATGTTGATCACATCCTTGGCCGACCCGAACGGCGGCGCATAGGTGAGCTCCAGATCCTGCAGGTCAAACACGGTGAGACCGGCACGCTGGGCCACCGCCAGCACATCGATGCGCTTGTCGATGCCATCCTTGCCGATGGCCTGGGCGCCATAAATCTTGCCATCCGGGGCAAACAGCAGCTTGAGGCTGACCGGGTGGGCACCCGGGTAGTAACCGGCGTGGCTGCCCGGGTGGACATAAACCTTCTCGAACGGCAATCCCAGTTGCACCAGTCGCTTCTCGTTGAGGCCGGTGCTGGCTACCGCCAGATCGAACAGCTTGCAGATGGCGGTCCCTTGCGTCTTCTTGTAAGTTTCGCTTCGGCCCAGCATATTGTCGGCGGCGATGCGTCCCTGCCGGTTGGCCGGGCCTGCCAGCGGGATCAGCACAGATTCGCCGGTGACGAAGTCAATCTCCTCCACCGCATCCCCCACCGCATAGATAAAGGGATCCGAGGTACGCATCCCGGCATCGACCTTGATGCCGCCGCGCGGCCCCAGCTCCAGCCCAGCCTTGGCGGCGAGCAGGGTTTCCGGTTTGACGCCGATGGCGAGGATCAAGAGACCAGTATCAAGATGGGAACCATCATTGAGGGTCAGGCGCAGGCCACCGCTTTTGGCGGTCGGGACGGCGGAGGTCTTCTCGGCAGGCAGCTCCAGACTCTCGATGGCGGTGAGGCCGGTGCGCAGGCGCAGGTCGATCCCCTCTTCCCGGATGCGGGCATGGAGCATGTTGGTCATCTCCTTGTCCACCGGCGCCATCACCTGATCGGCCAGCTCCAGCAGGGTGACATCCAGCTTGCGCTGATGCAGCGCCTCCATCATCTCCAGCCCGATAAAGCCGCCGCCCACCACAGTGACGTGGCGCGGTTGATCGTGGTGAAGAGAGGCCAGAATCCGGTCCATATCGGGGATATTGCGCAGGGTATGCACCCGGGGGCTATCGATACCGGGGAAAGGCGGCCGGATCGGCGCGGCGCCCGGGCTCAGCAGCAGCACATCGTAATGCTCGCGCTGCTCTTCACCGGTTTGCAGGTTGCGCACCAGCAATGTCTTGCCTGCCCTGTCGATCTCGATCACATCGTGGAAGACTCGCACATCGACGTTGAAACGGCGCTTGAAACTCTGGGGAGTCTGCAGCAGCAAGGCATCCCGATTGGGGATATCCCCCCCGATGTGGTAGGGCAGACCGCAGTTGGCAAAGCTGACAAACTCGCCCCGCTCGAACATCACGATCTCAGCCTCTTCACTCAAACGACGAGCGCGAGCCGCCGCCGATGCGCCCCCCGCAACCCCACCGATAATCAGGATCCGTTTCATCTGCAAGACTCCTCCTAGAAGATAATGACCGATAAATTAGCAATCTCTAATTTAGATTTCAATGAAATTTTGTTTCCCTCGATTTTGCAGTATTCTTGCAGCCCCGACGGTTGCTTAACAGGATGTTGTTCGTTCATGTCGTCTACCGCTCTCAGTCATCTTCCCCCTGCCCTCCAGACTCCCCTTTTCTTTCGTCTGGATCTGCGCAGCCAACGGCTGGTCGCCCTGACCGACGTGATGCAAACGCCGCTCTACTGGCTCGATGAGCCGCGCGCCCCCTGGCCTGCCCAGCTACCCGATGCCCTGCGCCTGCCCATCGAACAACTGCTGGCCAACGGCCATGGCGGCAAGATCACCGTGCGCTTTGCCAGCCAGCTCTGGCACATCGCCCTCGCTCACGAGCAGGATGGCTTCTGGCTCATCTGTCTGCAGAACCTTCGCCAGGAGCCCATCGCCGATCTGGCATTGCAACTGCCGCGCCTCAGCCAGATGGCGAGCCAGCAACAGTATGCGCCCCTGCTCGAGGCCCTTAAAGAGAGTTTGGGGGCCGATCGGCTCATCCTCTGGCACTATCAGGCCAACGGCGATCTCGGCAGCGAGCAACTCACCCCTGTGTTCACCCTGGGGGTCGAGGCGCTCTACCCCATTCGTGGTGACAGCCGCTATATCCGCGCCCTGCGTACCCGCAAAGCGTTGAGTTTCTCGGAGGCCGCCCACCAGCCGATGCTGAGCAATCACCTCTATCTGACCAGTGCCGGTGTGCGCTCACGCCTCGATGGTGCCTTGCTGGAGCAGGACAAGCTGTTCGGGGTGCTGAGTCTGGAGTATCTCGATCCCACCCCGCTTAGCGAGGAGATGTTGCAGCTGGTGCGCAGCAGCGCCCAGCTGCTCGGCCACTGGCAACCGCAACCGGAAGAGCACCGCACCGAGCTGGCCCTCCCGCCCGAACTGCACCAGCAGACCGGCATCGACTACTGCAAGACGCTGGTAAGCTGGGCCATGAGCGCCAGCGGTGCCCGGGTGGGCTGGATCGGCGAGTTCCAGCCCCGCGGTCAGGATCTCTGGATCATCCCCCGCTGCGTCATCAACGAGGAGATCTGCTCCACACTCAAGCCCATCCAGCTCGACCCCGGCCCCGCTCAGGAGCTGTTCCAGCATGGTCAGGCCATCTATGTGGAAGATCTGCCCGTGCGCTATCCCAAGGCGACCCGGCTGCTTGCTCTCAATGCCAGCGCCTACATCGGCATTCCGCTCCATGGCCAGAGCTGCGCCCCCATTGGCCAGATCACCCTGCTGCTCGATACCCCCCTTGAGGAGCCCGAGCAGCTGCTGGATCTGTTGAGCAGCCAGCACGAGCGGGCAGCCATCGAGCTCAAGCGCCTCGCCACCGACGATGCCCTGCGGCTGGCGGAAGTGGCCTTCAATACCCACGATGGGCTGATCGTGATGGATCACAACGGCATCATCCTCAAGGTCAACCACTCCTTCAGCCGGATCACCGGATTTGGCGAGGTAGAGGTGATCGGTCACTCCATTCGCAAGCTGCGCCCCACCTACTACGGGGATCATCTCAAGGAGGATGTCAGCCGCACCGTCAACGAGCAGGAGTTCTGGCTTGGGGAGGAGCGCTGCCTGCACAAGGATGGTCACCTCTTTCCGGTACGCTTGATGGTGAACGGCGTCAAGGATGAGCAAGGGGAGCTCAGCCACTTTATCTGCAGCTTCTACGACATCACCCAGGAAAAAGAGGCGGCCAGACATATCGAGCAGCTCGCCTACTACGACGATCTCTGCGGTCTGCACAACCGGCGCAGCCTCAACCATATTTTGCAGCAGACCCTGAGCGCCTCCAACGGCCAGTGGGGCGCCCTGCTGCTGGTGGATCTCGACAACTTCAAGTCGATAAACGACTCCCTTGGTCACGCCTGCGGCGATCTGCTGCTGCAGGCCGTGGTGCAGCGTTTCAGGGAGCTGCCCCAGGACAATCTGGTGCAGGCGCGCATCTCGGGGGATGAGTTTGCCCTGCTCTTTACCCAGCTGGGACAAGGGGAAGTCACCGCCAAAATTCTGGCAGAGCACTTCGCCCGCGAGCTGATGGGGCTGTTTCGCACCCCGTTCGACATCGGCGATCACAAGCTGCACTGCAGCGCCTCGGTGGGGATCAGCCTCTTCTCCGGCAACGAGACGGATCATCTGGTCCTGATGCAACAGGCCGACACCGCGACCCACATGGCCAAGCGCGCCGGTCAGGGCCACTACGTCTTCTTTACCGAGGCGATGGCCCAGCATGAGAAGAACCGGCTGACCCTCACCAATGAGCTGCGCGATGCCCTGCGTCACCACGAGCTGCAACTCCACTACCAACCGCAATACCGGGTCGACAATGGCTCGCTGTCGGGTATCGAGGCGCTGCTGCGCTGGCAGCGCAGCGACGGCACCATGGTGCCACCCGGGGAGTTTATCCCCATCGCCGAAGAGACCAGCCTGATCCTCGAAATCGGCTACTGGGTGATGAAGACCGCCTGCGCCCAATACAGCTTCTGGCTCAACCGTGGCCTGCAGATCCCCCATCTGTCGGTCAACGTCAGTGCCCGCCAGTTCCACACCCAGGGCTTCGTGCAACAGGTGGAGTACATCTTGCGCGATACTGGTGTGCCCCCTTCCCGCCTGCTGCTGGAGGTAACCGAATCGGTAGTCTTGGAGAATCGGCAGGAGAGTATTGCCAGAATGCGCCAGCTCAAGGAGCTCGGCATCCTCATCTCCATCGATGACTTCGGCACCGGCTACTCGTCGCTGGCCTATCTGCGGGATCTGCCCGCCGATGAGGTGAAGCTGGACAGAAGCTTCATTCAGACCCTTGTACACAGCGAACAGGACAGAGCCATCGTCAAGGCGATACTCGATCTGGCCCAGGTCTTCCGTTTTACCGTCACCGCCGAAGGGGTGGAAGAGGAGGCGCAGCTGGCCATCCTCAAAGCGCTGGGATGCCAGCATTATCAAGGTTTTCTCACCAGTCGGCCGCTCAACGTCAAGGGGCTGGAGCAGCTGCTTGGCAGCCGGGCGCCGGACTAAAGGTGTAGGATCAATAGGGGTTTATGTAATAAAATAACGGCCTGCTCGAATCGTTGGAGTTGTTTATGTCTGTCATTAATCGGATCCCTGCCGTTGAAATCAGCCAGCCAGCCGGAGCTCACGGCACCGTTGGCCGGATCCATTCCGTCGAAACCTGCGGCACTGTCGATGGCCCGGGAATACGCTTTATCGTATTCATGCAAGGCTGCCTGATGCGCTGCAAGTACTGCCACAACCGCGATACCTGGGATACCGAAGGTGGCCGCGAAGTGACCGTACCGGAGTTGATGAGTGACATCACCAGCTATCGCCACTTCATGAATGCCTCCGGCGGTGGCGTGACAGCGTCCGGCGGTGAAGCCATGCTGCAACCGGCTTTCATTACCGAACTCTTTACCGCCTGCAAAGAGAAAGGGATCCACACCTGTCTCGACACCAACGGCTTCGTCCGTCATCTCGACGAACAGGTGGACAAGCTGCTCGACCAGACCGATCTGGTGCTGCTCGACATCAAACAGATCAATGACGAGAAACACATTCCGCTGACCCACGTCAGCAACAGATACACCCTGGAGTTTGCCCGCTATCTGGCAGCCAAAGGCAAGACCATGTGGATCCGCTACGTGGTGGTACCGACCTGGAGCGACGACGACGAGAGCGCCGAAGGGCTGGGCCAGTTTATCGCCGAGCTGGGCGATAGCGTGGAGAAGGTGGAGCTGCTCCCCTACCATGAGCTCGGCAAACACAAGTGGGACGTACTGGGCGACCCGTACGAGCTGAGCGGGATCAAGCCCCCCAGCAAGGAGACCATGGAACGGGTCAAGGGCATCCTCGGCAAGTACCACAACAACGTCAAATATTGATGGTAAAAGCAGGCTGATTCGTCAGCCTGCTCTGCTATGGGGCGGTCGGGAAGGCCGCCCGGACTCTACTGCATGAATGGACGACAAGATGAGTGAAGGACAACTCGCCGCCCTCCTGATCTGGCTGGTACTGCTGGCCTTCAGCCTGCGCCGCTCTCTGTGGCAAACCCTCCATGACAACCCCCTCTATCAGCACCTGTTGCTGGGTAGTGCCATCGCGCTGGTGCCGCTCTGGTATCTAAGGGCCGGTCTGCATGAGGGGCTGGAGGTCCATTTTCTCGGGCTCACCTCCCTCACCCTGCTGCTCGGCTGGCGGCTGGCGTTGCTCGCCCCCTGCCTGACCCTGCTGGTGCTCGGTTACTTCGGCGTCACCAATCTGGCCGATTTTGGCTGGCAAGCGCTGGTTGGCATCGCCCTGCCGGTGGCCACCAGCTGGCTGCTGTTTCTGGCCAGCTGGGCCTGGCTGCCGCGCCATCTCTTTGTCTATATCTTCGTGGCCGCCTTTCTCGGCGGCGCCATCACCATCTCGGTCAAGGTGGCCGCCAGCGCATTGCTGATGGGGCTGAGCGACAGCTACCCCTGGCACACCATCACGGCGGATTACCTCTCCATCTGGCCACTGCTGCTGTTTCCCGAAGCCCTGCTCAACGGCATGGCGATGACGGTGCTGGCCATCTACCGCCCCCACTGGGTCAATACCTTCTTCGACCGCACCTATCTGGGCAAGTAACGCTCTCTTTCCTGATCTGCGCCCATAAAAAAGGAGAGGCCATCGCCTCTCCTTTTGGTATTCAACATGTTGCCAAATCCCGGCTTAGTGCAGCTTCAGGGTCGGGCGCAGTACCCGGTTGATGCGACCCACCAGCATGATGAGGCCGGTCTTGACGTAGCCGTGCAGGGCGATCTGGTGCATCCGGTAGAGGGAGATGTAGACCAGACGGGCAATGTAGCCCTCCACCATCATGGAGCCGCGCATCAGGTTGCCCATCAGGCTACCCACGGTGGAGAAGCGGCTGAGGGAGACCAGCGAACCGTGGTCGTGGTAGAGGTAGGGCTTCATCTCGCCGCCGTTCATCTTGGCCAGGATGTTCTTGAACGCCTGGCTGGCCATCTGGTGGGCAGACTGGGCGCGCGGCGGCACGAACTTGCCATCCGGCTGCGGGCAGGCGGCGCAGTCACCGATGACGAAGATGTTCTCGTCACGGGTAGTCTGCAGGGTCTCTTTCACCACCAGCTGGTTGATGCGGTTGGTCTCAAGACCGGCGATATCCTTCATGAAGTCAGGTGCCTTGATACCGGCCGCCCACACCATCAGATCCGCTTCAATCAGCTCGCCATCCTTGGTGTGCAGACCGTCGCTGGTCGCTTCGGTGATCATGGTGGCGGTACGCACGTCCACACCCAGCTTGACCAGCTCTTGATGGGCGGCGCCACTGATGCGCTCCGGCAGAGCCGGCAGAATGCGCGGGCCCGCTTCCACCAGGGTCACCTTCAGGCTGTCGGTGGTGAGGTTCTTGAAGCCGTAGGCGTAGAGCTGCTCGACCGCGTTGTAGAGCTCGGCAGAGAGCTCGACGCCGGTGGCGCCGCCGCCGACGATGGCAATCTTCACCTTATCGCCCGGCTTATATTCGGTGGCGAACTGCAGGAAGCGGTTCATCATGCTGTTGTGGAAACGGTGCGCCTGGGAGGGGCTATCGAGGAAAATACAGTTATCCTTGATGCCCTTGGTGTTGAAGTCGTTGGAGACAGAACCGATGGCCATCACCAGATAGTCGTAGGGCAGCTCGCGCTCGTTGACCACGATGTCGCCATTGTCGTCGTGGATCGGGGCCAGCACGATGCGTTTATCGTCACGCTTGATGTCGGTCAGGGTGCCGAGCTGGAAGTCGAAACCGTGGTTCTTGGCGTGAGATTGGTAGCTCAGGGCATCGATGCCCGCATCCATGGAGCCGGTGGCTACTTCGTGCAGCAGGGGTTTCCACAGGTGGGTGCGGTTGCGATCGACCAGAGTGATCTTGGCCTTGTTCTTCTTGCCAAGCTTGCGACCCAGACTGGTGGCCAGCTCCAGGCCACCGGCGCCGCCGCCTACAACGACAATATTCATCATGATGATTTTCCTCGGTTCCTCAAAACGAAAGGGAGCCATTGGCTCCCTAAAACGAAATCGGTCGACGTGATGGATCAGGCTTCTTTGAAGGCCTTCATCCGCTGCAGATGATGCGAGATATTTTTGAACTTATGAGTCTCGCGCTCATCCCACACGATGTCGTAATAGTTCTTCAATTCACGTTCAGTGTCCCGATTATCGCGCACTTCATCCTGAACGGAAAGGATACACAGGCAGTTTCCTGAATTTTTCTTACGAAATTCAGTTACACACTTGGTACCGATATCGTCATATTCTTCCGGCCGGTCGATCTTGCCCTGCATGTTCTCTTCCGGATGGAGGTTGGGGTTGAAGATCACCTGGCGAATGCCGCACAGAAAGCCGATCCGCTCGCTCCAGTAGCCACCAAGACCCACGCCGCAGATCAGCGGTTTGGGATCGGTACTCATATCGAGCTGTTTTTTCACTTCCTTGAGCAGATGGCTCATATCATGACGGGGGTGAACCGTGCTGTAGTGCACGAAACGCACATCATCATCAATAAACTGCAACTGCAGCACTTTCTCGTGATTGCCTGGGCTGGTGGCATCAAAGCCATGCAGATAGATGATCATGGATAAGACCTCAGGATCTGTGTCGGTTTTATCGAAACTACCCCAGCGGCGGCCCCGTGCGCCACCAAAACATCCAACTTTCTTGCTTTGGATCACGCCCCCGCCCCCGATTGCGCCCTGCGGCCCGCGAGCGCCGTCACATGCAGAGGGACGCATTGCGAGCAACCCTCTGGTGCCCGGCTATCAAAGTGAGATCGCCAGACCGATAATGATAAACCCCTTACCAATCTGAGATGCCCCCACCTCCTTCCCCTGCCAGCAGCCGGACACTTATCTGGCCGGTATGTGACTCATCCCGCAAAAACAAGGCGTTATCGCCAAACGTTTTCTCTCGTGAGCGGCGTTGTGCATGTTTTGTGCACTGACCCGTGCTGCACCGGATCCCTCTCACTACTGCCGAGGGAGCTGGCACCTCTGTCAATACACGAGATCAATGACCGGGAAAGCTGCGGCTTTCACTATCTTGCCTGTAGCAGTTGCGCGGGCTTCAAGGAGTGATCTGTTGATGAACGAGACCAATCCCCAATCCCCCCGACCGGGTGCGCGCAAGCGCTCGGTGGATGAAGTGGAGCGCATGCTCCCCATGGGCCAACTATTTACCCTGGGCCTGCAACATGTGCTGGTGATGTACGCCGGCGCCGTGGCGGTGCCGCTGGTGATTGGCGGCAGTCTGGGGCTGCCCAAGGAGCAGATCTCCTACCTTATCAGTTCGGATCTCTTCTGCTGCGGCATCGTCACCCTGCTGCAATGTGTCGGGATTGGCCGCTTTGCCGGGATCCGGCTGCCGGTCATCATGTCGGTCACCTTTGCCGCCGTGATGCCCATGCTGGCCATCGGAGCCAACCCGGATCTGGGGCTGACGGGCATCTTCGGCGCCACCATCGCCGCCGGTATCATCTCGACCCTGCTGGTGCCGCTGATAGGTAGGCTGATGCCGCTCTTCCCCACCGTCGTCACCGGGGTGGTTATCACCTCCATCGGGATCAGCATCATGCAGGTGGGGATCGACTGGATGGCGGGGGGCAAGGGCAATCCGGAATATGGCAGCCTGCGCTATATCGGCACCAGCTTTCTGGTGCTCGTCTTTATCCTGCTGGTGACCCGCTTCACCAAGGGCTTTTTCAGCAATATCTCGGTGCTGCTCGGGATCATCTTCGGTTTCGTGGTGGCCATCGCCATGGGCGAAGTGAGCCTCGATGGCCTCGGAGAAGCAGCCTGGTTTGCCCCCATAGTGCCCTTCGCCTTCGGCTGGCCCACCTTCGATCCCATCTCCATCGCCACCCTGACGGTGATCATGCTCATCACCTTTATCGAATCCATGGGGATGTTTCTGGCCCTTGGCGACATCGTCGGCCATCCGGCCAGGCGCGGTGATATCGTGCGCGGGCTGCGGGTGGATGGCATCGGCACCATTATTGGTGGGATATTCAACAGCTTCCCCCACACCTCCTTCTCCCAGAATATCGGTCTGGTGAGCGTGACCGGAGTATCTAGTCGCTGGGTCTGCGTGATGTCAGGGGGGATCCTGCTCGCCTTTGGCCTCATCCCCAAAATGTCGGTGCTGGTCGCCTCCATACCGCCCTTCGTGCTGGGGGGCGCCGGTATCGTGATGTTCGGTATGGTGCTGGCCACCGGCATTCGCATCCTGGCGCGCACCGATTACAACAGCAACCGTCACAACCTCTATATCGTCGCCATCAGTCTCGGAATTGGCATGATCCCGACGGTCTCCGGGAATTTTTTCCAACAACTTCCGGCGCAGCTACAACCGCTTTTTCATAGCGGTATTCTGTTGGCCACCATCAGTTCGGTACTGCTCAACCTCTTCTTCAACGGCTATCAGCCTGACCTGACTCACCAGACCCGTCCTCTATTCGTTGGTCCCATCAAACCGCAACAAAAGCAGGCATAACAAACA